>NZ_CAJMXD010000213.1:0-5199 GCF_905219685.1 Barnesiella sp. CU968 | reverse complement strand
AACTCTTGACCTCGAATTTGATTAACACTTTTTAAGAGACACTAGTGAGATTCTTTCTCGATGCAAAGCTGAATGGAGTTCTTAACTCTATGTTTGCAGTGTTAAGCGAATCATTAGGGAGATTGCAGAGGTATGGATTGAAAAAAAGATGATCTACCTCCACCTCGAATTTGCTGTGATGCAGCATTCTGTTTTTCCCTTGTTCGTCTTTCCTTAAGGTGCATTTAAGATCGAAGACAAGAAATTTTTCAGGCTTGCCGGTTTCGGGATTATTGAAATTCAGGAACTGCTGGCAACCGAAACCATCAAAAACAATGCTATCAAGATCCATTGCACCTCGGGTGGATGTAGAGGCATAGAAGTCTGTGATCTGTTGTTGCATGGGAAGTTTCCTTGTATATTTGCAATCTGCGGATACCTGTTGCATCCAGTCTCCTTTCTTATCTCTAAGAGCTTCGGCAACCAGACCGATACCTGCTGACAGCAGGTCTGCCGACACCGATGACACAGTGCCAAGTGCGGTTGAGCGGTATGCACCCTTGATCACTTTCCATGAATCTCCGAGTAATCCTCTGTTGTTTATGCTTTTCCCGAAAGTGAGAAGAGTGGAATCGGTATTCTCATATACAAGAACCTTAAATTCTTGATTTGCCGATAGATTGTGGAGAGAGTTCGACTGTGCGAATGCTGGTAAGGCGGCAGCCAGAATGAGTAATGATAAAAATCTGTTCATGTTCAAATATCTGTATTGTCTATTAAAATAAATGGTGCCCACATCGACTGACTGGCGAAAGGGTATGACACAACCGTGTTTCCGGTCTCTATTATCCTGGAGGATTGGATTGCCGGATCATATTCTTCAATTATCTCAGGTTCTTCAATGCAGTATCCTCGTAGATAATCCTGAGCAAGACGAAAGGCTTCGGATTTTGATTTTCCGAGAGCTGTGAGTTTATAAAACATTGTCATGAACCTCATTGCTGCCTCATCGTTGACTTCCCACAAAGTCGCTATAATTGTTCCTGCTCCGGCAATCTTGAATCCTCTCACGAGTCCGGCGGGACCTTCGTCACTGACTTTGCCGTCGGCTGTCTGGCAGGCAGACAGGACAACAAAACCGATGTTTCGCATGTCCATATCGCAGAGTTCTCTTGCGGATAGGAGTCCGTCTTCTCTATCGGAGTGTCTGTGGGCGTTATTGGCACCTGACAGAGCGAGCCCGGAAGCGAGCAGCGATCTGTCTGCCGAGATAGAGTCGGAAAGTATATAGTTTCCTTTGTCATCATCCAGATGCAAAGTATATCCGTGTGTTGATATGTGCATGCCGCCATATTTGCCGCAATTATGTTTTAAATACTCCTCAGACAACTGATAAGTATGTTCTGCATGCGGCATGAACCGGAATATTGTATCTACCTCAGCCTTCATTCCGGGCAATGTTGAAAATGATATCTCGCGGATATTATCCCTGAGGAAATCAGCGGCATTGTGGTTTGGCAAGATATTTTCTATGGCAGAATCAGGGAGACCGTCATAATCAAAGCCGCCGGCAAGCAGAAAATCACGAGGTGTGGAACTTCTTTTTTCTGACAACAGATTGACAAGATTCGTCAGACGGTGGATGCGTATATCAGCAGGAAGACCGGGCAGATGTTCGATGGCAAGAAGATTGAAAATTCCGTCAGGAACGAAAAACAGACGGTCGATGTTGTCAAGCCACCCGAGCACGGGCATCCAGATCTTTTGAGTAAGGGATGAATCGGAATACACGGCATCGATGTGATCAGCGCGTCCACAAGAGATCGCAGTCTTAAGTCTTATGCCGTTTACTATGTGATTTTCAATCTCTGAAACAAGACCTAACGGAACGAACCTTATATTCTTTTTAGTCGCCACTATGGCTCCCATGTGGCTTTCAAGTTTTCCGGAACTGTCTCGTTTCGGATATACCACAAAATCAACGGCAGCATCCTTTTTACTTAAACGATTCCTTATATCCCTGCCATTATAGTTAAGAATACTTTTGAACTCCGCACCTTTTGCCGGCATCGATATGCCACGTCTGAACAGCGCCACATCAAACAATAATTCAGGATAACTGTTCTCAAGCCCGAATGCGAGTGATAAAAGAGGTTTTTCTTTTTTCCAGAAATCAAGTCGGTTCTGCACAGACATTCCTTCAAAGGCTGATATTATGTTCTGTCTGTTGAGATTGAAATATTCCCTGAATTCTTCTTTTGCTTTTTCTGTGTTACCGCATGCGAGAAGTATCTCCGCTTTCTTTCTTCTCATAATAATAAGATCCGGATGAGATAAGTTCACAATGCGGGCAAGTCCTGAAAGAGCAGTGTCGATATGCATGATTGCCAATTCGCAATTGTGACTGAATGCCTCAGACAAGGCAAGGTTGGAAAGGGAGATGAATTTTTCAGCAGTCAGTCTGCCGTATAATGAATCGGCTATGCTTAACTGCCTGGATGCTTCAGCCCATTTCCCTTGTTGCATATACAGAACACCGAGATTATGACATATTATCGCCTTGTCGGTAGAGTCGGAAAATTCCGATATTGCGGTCTTGTAAAGATTTTCAGCCTGTTGAAAACGTTCGGTCCGGGTGTACACGGAAGCCAGATTGGTTATTCTCCTGTTCTTCGTATCTTGGTTGTGACAAGGCAGGTCATTGAGAATCTTTTCCGCTTCGGAATATTGTCCTGTCTGTATAAGAAGGTCGGTCTTATTGAGAGAGACTATTGCGCGGTTCAATTCTGAGGCATCTATTCCGAGAGCGGCATCATAGTCGGCAAGTGCCGCTGAATAATTGCCTGATTTTTTATGGCATCTGGCTCTTGAATCATATGCTTCAAACAATAATGATGTCCGGGAGTGCGGTGAATTAATCACACTGTCAAGGGCCCTTACGGCATCTGTATATCTGTTTTGGCTCGCCAGATTCCGGGCTCGCCCCATTGTCTGATACACAGAGGCGTTGCCGAGAGAGCACCACAAAAGGCTCAATATCAGTGACAGTGCGAATCTTGCCATTTCAGTTCAACGCTATTACATATGTAACGTCAGTATCACTTATGTTGGATATTGAAAGTTCAATCCAGCCGGGATTTTCCATATCCCACTCTATCCAGGATGAGTTGCCTGATGTAGAAAAGTCTTTATATTCTTTGCCTGAATCTCTATCTCTTAATACTGCCACGGGCGGCTGCACACCATCCGATGATAAAAACAGCGTAACATGCCCCTCGCATCTTAGCTCGGCTGTCACGTTCCCTTTTGCCTTTACGCCGTGATGCGATACATATATCTCCGGATCCGAGAGAGAGGACTCGCGTAATAGAGAAGCCTCGTCAAGTTCAGCGATTATAAAATCATTCAACAACAGCCTGTCGGCATATTCAGGAAGAAAATATATCTTGGGAGATATGCGGTCATCAGTCGGTGTGATACGTATATATTCATCGGGAATTGCCGATACTTCAAGATTGTCGAGCATCTCGAGCGCCGATTCCATGAGAGACTTGTCTTGATTCGCCAAAGCCTCGTTCATAGTCTTGCAAGCGATCATGTAATTGCGCATTACAGAAGGAAGCGTCTCGCCGGCGAGACATCCGTTATGAACAAAGCCACACAAAATTATTATGAAGGCGATATATTTTCTCATTGTATCAGTCCATTCTTGTTTTATAATCATCATAAGTGTATTCCCTGAGGAGCACGGGAGAGCCTTTGATAGGGGATAGCCATATAGAAGGATGCTGAATGCCGTTGAACATGTTCGTTTTTACGGTAGTGTAGTGGTTCATGTCAAGTAGTGTCAGCGTGTCTCCGGCTTTCAATGGCTCTGCAAATTTCCAGTCTCCCGTAAAATCTCCGCTTAGACAAGAATTACCACCGAGTCTGTATACATGTCCTTCTGCGGCATCGTCGGGAAGGGCCTCAAGAATGTTAGGTCTATACGGCATTTCAAGGCAGTCAGGCATATGGCATGCAAAAGAAGCGTCTATTATTGCTGTTTTGATGCCTGCGTCTTCAACAACGTCAAGTACTCTTGTAACCAGATCACCTGTCTGCCAGGTGAACGCGCTTCCCGGCTCCATGATAAGCTGAAGTGAAGGATATTCTTCATGAAGCTTATTTAATATGGATATGAGATGCTTTATGTCGTAATCCTTACGTGTCATAAGATGTCCGCCACCCATGTTTAGCCATTTTATGTCAGGCAAGAGATGTCCGTATTCAGTCTTGAATGCTTCGAGAACTTTTTCAAGGTCATAGCTTGATGACTCACATAACGCGTGGAAATGCAGTCCCTCGATTCCATCCGGTAATCCGTCAGCAAGATTCTCCGGTTTCTCTCCGAATCGAGAACCCGGCACACATGGGTTATATATGTCTGTCTCAATCACACTGCAGTGTGGATTAACGCGCAGACCTGCTGAAACCTGTTTATCCGGATGAGAATTATTGTATTCTTTCAACATCGGATAAAACTTATTGAACTGGGAGAGCGAATTGAATGTGATATGCGAGCTTCCCTTTAGAAACTCAGGGAATGATTTGTCGGTATAGACAGGGCAATATGTATGGACTTCATTGCCCAGAAACTCAAGCGACAGTTTCATTTCATTCAAAGAACTCGCGGTGGAGGCTTTGAAGTAGTCTGCAATTATGGGAAATGTTTTCCAGAGAGCATTTGCCTTGAATGCCATTATTATCTTGACTCCGCCTTCTTTGGCAACATGGCTGAGGATTTCCATGTTACGGCGAATACGGTCTTCGTATACTATGTAATAAGGTGTGTCAATATCTGAATGCATAATGAAAATTTTATTTAGAAGAGACATTTAACCGATAATCTCGAATTTGGCAAATTTCAAGAGGAGTTTCTTGATACCTGTGACCCCGAAGTCAACAGTAACGCTCGGTTCTCCCTGCACATTGCCCATCATGGTGATTTCACCCTCGCCGAGTTTAGGATGGCGTATTCGCATTCCGATTGCAAGCTCATCGGGAGTATGCATCGGTTTTATGGCAGTTCCGACCCCAGTCGTGTCCATTCTATGCAGGCTGTTGACAGCGGTTTTGCCATAATCCGGGCGTGACGAAGGAGATCCGTAATCCGAGAATCTTCCGGAACGGAAAGAATCAGCAGGATTGGTTCTTCTTGCTGTATTGTATGTTTTATAA
>NZ_CAJMXD010000212.1:0-5259 GCF_905219685.1 Barnesiella sp. CU968 | reverse complement strand
TTTTTTGCCAAAAATCAAAAAAAACATATCTTTTCACCGACAATCACGCCGGCTGAATTGTTAACGAATATGAAACCCGTCTTGTTTAATTACGTTTTTAAGATGATTTTTATTATTTTTGTGACTGATTTAATTATAGAATATTCATGAACTCATATTCATCAGGCAATTGGCCTCCGGTAACCAAAAACCTTATAATAATAAACGGTCTTATCTGGCTGGTTGAGTTTCTTTTCCGCAGTTTTGCGGAAACGGGACTTATATATCGTTGCGGGCTACACTTCATAGGTTCGGATCTTTTCAATCCCGTGCAGCCTATAACATATATGTTCCTGCACGACCCCTCATCGCCGATTCATGTATTCTTCAACATGTTCTCCCTCTGGATGTTCGGTCGCATGCTTGAAAACATATGGGGTTCGAAACGTTTTCTTATATTCTATTTTGTATGCGGCATCGGAGCTGCTGTCGTACAGGAAGCGGTATGGGCATTGACGTGGCAGCACGACTACATAGCCGGCATAGCCCGCCTCAACGGTCTGACATTCGACCATATGAAAGCAATAGTAGATCAGGCTACTGCCGATGGCGATGGAAAATTCCTCCGCGCGATGGCTGAAATGAAGGGACAGATGGTCACAATAGGTGCTTCCGGCGCAATATTCGGCGTGCTTCTCGGATTCGCATTCGTTTTTCCCAATATACCAATGTATCTTTTCTTCATACCGGTGCCCATAAAAGCCAAATATATGGTAATCGGATATGCGGTGCTGGAATTCTGGTTCGGTGTTGGCGGCAGAATGGATTCCGTGGCACATTTCGCACATCTCGGCGGCATGATATTCGGACTCATAATCTTAATTTACTGGAGAAAGAAAGGGACTCTTCGTGGCAATGGGTTTTATTGACAGATTCAGGCGGCTTTGCGGCGGTTCGCGCACTCTTTCCACCCTGATCGGGGTGAACATCGTCATTGGTGTGATTCTGTGGACAACATCGGCAGTCATGCGCATGACGCATCACGATCCGACACAGTTTGCCATGTTTATGGCGCTCCCCTCCTCATTCGCCGAATTCATCAGACATCCCTGGACACTCGCCACATATATGGTGACACAGTTCTCGCTGCTTCACCTGCTGTTCAATGTACTGTGGCTCTACTGGTTCGGACAGTTCATGCTGATCTCGGCAGCAGAAATGAGCAACCGCTCAAGAGAAAGGAATCTTCTCATGATATATGCCGGAGGCGGTCTTGCCGGAGGAATGGCATACATTCTGGCATCTTTGTGCGGCGCCTCAGCCGGAGCATATCTATGTGGTGCCTCAGCATCCGTGCTGGCAATCATGAGTGTGGTGGCATTGAAAATGCCGGATTATGAGATAACCCTTTTCCTGATCGGGAGAGTAAAGGTGAAATGGTTTGCCATCATATGCATCCTTATCACTCTTATAGGCACAGGAGGAGCCTCGGCAGCAGGTTCCGTCGCCCATCTCGGAGGAATCGCTTTCGGTGTCTTCCACTCATTAAGAGACAAGATAACAAGACCTCTCTCTCTCTTTACTCCTCGAAAAAAAATGAATGTCAAGGCAATGGTCAAAGCGTCGCAAGGGAGACTCAGCGACAGTGACCGTCTTGACGAGCTTCTTGACAAAATACGTCTCTCCGGCTTCGACTCCCTGACTGAAAGGGAACGAAAGGAACTTAACGCCCTCTCGGCGAGACTGCGACAGGAAAACAAGTAATGCCGCATCAGACAGAATAATGACCGCGGCGAAAACTGATAAAATTATAAAAAATTGTTTTTACCGGTAATAAAACCTCTGTTCAGAATGATTCTTAGGATAATATCGTTCATCCTTTTCATTCTCACCCTTCTTTCGGCATTCGGAGGAAGGATAAACCCGATGTATGTCATGCTGCCGTCGGCTCTGACGCTCGCATTGCCATATTTAGCGATAGCTACGGCTATTGTGTCTCTGGCTTGGTTCTGCGCAGGTCGCTGGATTACAGCCGCGATAGGTGTTGCCGTGCTTGTTGCCGCCTGGAAACCTGTATCCACGGCAATACCGCTACATTTCCAGTCTGAACCGACACACAAAGAACGGACGTTCAAGCTTCTGACCTACAATATCCTTCACGGATGGGATCAGGAAGATCCGGAGATGAAAGCAGGCAACCGCTCGTTCCAGTATGTGCTTGATGCAGATGCGGATCTTGTTGGTCTTCAGGAACTGGTCGACATCAACGATACTGGAGAAGTGCCAAGACTGGAAGGCACCTTGCGAGACTCTCTCTTGCGTAAATACCCGTACAGAGCCGGGACAACAGCCTGCGACCTCAAGGTATTGTCGAAATATCCGGTAATGCTGATAAAGGAATACCCCACTTTCTCACATTATGAAGTGAAAATGCCATGGGGAAAGCTGAACTGGATCAATACCCACCTCAGCTCATTTAATCTTACCGATGAAGAGCGCAAGGTCATGAAAGAGGTGGTTTCGGTGAAAGACACAGAGGCGGGACTCAAGGAAATGAAAGGATCCATACGCGAAAAACTTAAAGACGGCTTTTCGCGACGTGCAGAACGCGCCGCAGCCATACGCGAACTGGCAGACCGGATATCGGGACCGCTTGTAGTGAGCGGAGATTTCAACGATGTGCCGGAGTCTTATGCCTACCGAACCATCCGCGGCAATGACCTCGGCGATGCTTACGCGGAAACATCATTCGGTCCGCTGATAACATACAACCGCCATGGTTTCCTGTTTCATCTTGACCAGATTCTCTATCGCGACAAATTCATGAAAGCACTTAAAGTTGAAAAAGGCTCGCTGAAAAGCAGCGACCATTATCCGTTGCTCTCTGAATTCGAATGGATCGCGAAATGACACCTCCCGTTTTTACGGAAACAGACCGGACAATCATGAACGAACCAATTTTAAAACAACAATAATATGAAAAAAATCCTGACAATGATGGCAGGGGCTCTCCTCCTTGCCGCTTCACCTCAGATTATGGCACAAGAAAGAGAAAATCCTTTCATGAAGCCATACGACACCAAGTATGGCATTCCTCCTTTCGACAAAATCCAGACAACGGATTTCCTCCCTGCAATCAAGGCGGGAATCGCCGAGCAGGAGGCAAACCTTTTCAACATCACCCGCAACCGCGCGGTGCCTGATTTCGACAACACCATCCTCCCTCTGGAAAACCTCTCCCCCATTCTGGAGCGTGTGTCTGGTGTGTTCTATCACTATGAGGAAGCCCTCTCTACTCCGGAGTTCGCGGAAATAGCCGACGAGGCAATTCCCCTGCTCAACGACGCCTCCAACAAGGTCAATCTTGACGAGATGCTTTTCCAGCGGATACAGCAGATCTATGACCGCCGCGACAAGATGGGACTCACTCCGGTGCAGAAACGCCTTGTGGAGAAATATTACAGAAGTTTTGCGGAACAGGGCGCTGCACTCCCCGCCGACAAAAAAGCCGAGCTTGTGAAGATAAACGACGAACTGTCCAAACTCTTCATCCAGTATAACCGTAACCTTCTTGCCGCCACAAACGCTTTCTATATCACGGTATATGACAAGGAAGACCTCGCCGGACTTCCGGAGTCTTCCGTAGCTCAGGCAGCGCAGGAAGCCAAGAATCGTGGTCTGGACGGTCTGTGGGTATTCACACTGCACGGTCCAAGCCGTCTGCCAGTGCTTCAGAGCGCTGACTCCCGCGGTCTTCGCGAGGCAATGTACAAAGGCTACACCTCATTGGCTTTCACCGGCTCCAACAGCAACCTTCCCATAATCGAGAAGATCGTGAGACTCCGTGCTCAGAAAGCCAAAATCATGGGATTTGACAACTTCGCGCAGATGATGACCAGCCGTGTCATGGCAAAGACTCCGGAAGCTGCATCTGACCTGCTTCTCAGCGTTTTCGAGCCGGCTGTAAAACGTTCTGCCGAAGAAGTAAAAGACATGCAGGCATATGTTGATGCCAACGGCGGCGGATTCAAAATCGCTCCCTGGGATTATTATTACTATGCAGGTAAGGTAAAGAGCCAGAAATTTGACCTTGACGAGAACGAGCTCCGCCCATATTTCTCACTTGACAATGTTCTCAAAGGTATGTTCGAATGCGCTGAAAAGCTCTGGGGCATAAAGATGGTACCTATGCCTGACGCTCCCAAATATATCGAGGATATGGCAGTATACGATGTTGTCGATGCAAAGACCGGCGAACACATCGCCGTGTGGATGTGCGACTACTTCCCCCGCGCAACCAAGCGTCAGGGAGCATGGATGGAACAGCTTCAGAGCTGCGGAATCTTCGAAGATGGCAAAGAACGCAGACCTATCGTATATAACGTAGGCAATTTCACACCTCCGGCAGGAGATGTTCCCGCTCTCCTTACAATAGATGAAGTGGAGACCACATTCCATGAATTCGGACATGCGCTGCAGGCAATACTCTCACGTGCGCCCTACAAGTCTCTTGCAGGGACCAACGTCGACCGCGACTATGTTGAAATGTGCTCTCAGATAAACGAGCACTGGGCATTCGAACCGGAAGTGCTCAAAAGCTATGCCCGTCACTACAAGACCGGCGAGGTTATTCCCGATGAGCTTATCGAGAAAGTCGGCAAGGCTTCCAAATTCAATCAGGGATTCGTGGCGACAGAGCTTGCCGGAGCCGCATTGCTTGACCTTAAATACGGTCAGACACCCGAAGTTACAGACGTTGTGGCATTCGAGAAAAAAGTAGGAAATGAAATCGGCATGCCTGAGGAAATCACCTACCGCTACCGTTCTCCCTACTTCAAACACATCTTCGGAAGCGACGGATATGCGTCAGGCTACTACACTTATCTCTGGGCTCAGGTTCTTGAGGCAGACGCGTGGGAACTTTTCAAACAGAAAGGTATCTTCGACAAGAAGACCGCTGCTTCTTTCAAGAAAAACATCCTTGAAGCCGGCGATACGGAAGATCCGATGGTATTGTTCAAAAAATTCCGCGGACACGCTCCCGATGCCAAGGCTCTTCTTCGTCTGAGAGGATTCGAATAATCCACGCTGCTACAGAATGACAAAACGACAAACGGAACTCGCCTTGACTTATTTTTCCTGACATCAGCGAGATATGTCAGCCGGATGGCGAGGATGCTGTCAGAATGGTCCGGATGGTAGGCGGCTGAATGTGAGGCTGAAGGTAGTTTACTTTCGTCAATGACCGACTCGGAATCATTCAGCCAACGACACAGACGG
>NZ_CAJMXD010000211.1:0-5300 GCF_905219685.1 Barnesiella sp. CU968 | reverse complement strand
AGCGTGTGAGTAGAACCGAACGTCACCTTAAGTCCCGGATCCTGAGCCACCTCCCGGTAGAATTTCTCACCCACAGCCGGAGCTGCGCCCACAACATACTGAAATTCCGGAAAACGCTTTGCCGCCGCAATCATCAGAGGGAGATTGTTGCGGATCTCTCCCCGGCGCGACCCTGGAAGCAGAGCGATAATCGGACGTGGATCATCAAGTCCCTGACGCTCCATGAAATGTTTCTTTGGGGGGATGTGACCGAGGCTGTAGGCAATCTCCTGTACCGAAGGATTTCCCACATATGTCACATCATAATGATGTTTCTTATAGAAACCGACCTCAAACGGAAGAATCGAATAGAGTCGGTCAACATATTTTTTTATTTTTTTTACGCGCCATTCCTTCCAAGCCCAGACCTTTGGTGAGATGAAATAATGCACGGGCACATGCAACTTATGCGCGAACTTAGCCAGCTTGAGATTGAATCCGGGATAATCCACAAGAATCAACGCGTCGGGACGGAACTCACGCAACAGAGCCTTCGCCTGACGCAGGTTACGGAGGATTACAGGCAACTTGCGCAGCACCTCGCTGAAGCCCATCACATTCATCTGATCATAATGCAGGTCCGGGTCTCTGCCCGCCTCCTTAGCCATAAGGTCACCGCCGAAAAAACGGATATCGGCGGATGCGTCTATCTTCCTGAGCGATTTTATAACATTAGCCGCGTGGAGGTCTCCGGACGCCTCCCCCGCAATAATCATATATTTCATGTATCTTTAATATCTTATATCTGCCTCTCGGCGGTGTTCTATAATATCAACGGCACTGAAGCGTTTTTAATATATTATGAAGAAAGCTTTCTTATTTTTTATGACAATGATATGGTGGATTGGTTTAACCGCCACCTCCTGTATAAGTGATGCCGTCTCCACGTCGCCCAACGACATACTCACCTTTTCACGCGACACCGTCAGCTTCGACACCGTCTTCACCGACCTCGGCACCCCGACCGCACGGCTGATTGTGGCGAACCGCGCGAAAAAAGGAATCGTCATTTCCTCGATACGTCTCAGGAATCCGGATTCCAACTTCCGCATCAACGTAGACGGAGTGAGCGGCAAAGACTTCCATGATGTAGAGATATGGAAAGAAGACTCGATATTCATGTTTATCGAATGTTTTATACCGGAGACTCAGAACAAGGAGCCATACAGGGTAGAGGATGAGCTTGAATTCGTGACAAACGGAGTCACCCAGACCGTCTTGCTGGAAGCCTACGGTCAGAATGTGACGCGTCTGAAATGCNACCGCATCACCGAAGACACCCGCTTTACCGCCGACCTTCCCTATATCGTCTTCGACTCCCTCGTAGTAGACAAAGGAGCCACGCTTTCCATAGAACCCGACACCCGTCTTCTTTTTCATGACGGGGCATCGATGATAATACACGGAAGAATAGAAGCGACCGGAGCACCCGGCAAACTTATACATATGCGCGGCGACAGACTCGACGACGTATTGCCGAATGTCAGTTACGACATCCTTGCCGGGCAATGGGAGGGAATCAGGATATCAAGGGAATCATTCAACAACCGCATAGAATATACCGACATGCGCTCCACCGCCTCCGGACTTCGCGTGGACTCATGCGGAGACACCTCCATCTTGAAACTCCGGATTCTCAATTCATGGCTCCACAATTCTCAAGCCCACGCATTCGAAGCCCGATACGCCGCAATCGAGGCATACGGAGTGTGCTTTTCGGAAGCCGCGGACGCCGTGGTCAGCCTCCACGGCGGCAAAAACAGCTTCATCCAGTGCACCATCGCCAACAATTATCTTTTTTCGGCAATATCAGAACCGCTGCTGAGTCTTTACCATTGTCTTCCCGACCAAGCGGAATCGGCGACAAACCCCAACCCGCTGATGGAAGCCTCGTTTGAAAACTCAATAATCTATGGACTCGCCAAAGATCTTAACGAGGGAGATTTTACAGGCTCACAGGTGTTTTTCCGGAACGTATCGCTCAAATCAGGGGGAGAAAACGACGACAACTACATCGACTGCATGTGGGAGTGCGATCCCCTTTTCCTCACCGACAGAGCGAAATACTATTTCAACTATCACGTCTTGCCAGATTCCCCGGTGATCGGCATGGGAAATCCGCAGTTCGTGACAGGACCGCTTGTCACAGACATAGACGGGACAGACCGTCTCACCGCCACAGCAGCCGGCAATACTACACTCGGCGCATACGCCAGACCGGAGGAAAGAGAATGACAGTCATTCGTGAATATATTGGCAATGAGGATTTTTTTTGCTAATTTTGCACTGAACAAATCCGACAGGACTTGTTCATGATTTTCAACACAAAAACAGGAAAACATAAAAAGAGATATGAAAGAATTCAAACGTACCTTAATAACGACAGCTCTCCCCTATGCCAACGGTCCGGTTCATATCGGACATCTTGCCGGTGTATATGTTCCCGCCGACATCTATGCGCGTTACCTGCGTCTCAAAGGAGAAGAAGTGCTCCTTATCGGCGGCAGCGACGAGCATGGAGTGCCGATCACCATCAAAGCTAAAAAAGAGGGTGTTACGCCACAGGATATAGTCGACAGGTATCACGGCATCATCAAGGATTCTTTCGAAGGTCTCGGCATATCTTTTGACGTATACGGCAGGACCACCTCCGAAACCCACCGCAAGACCGCATCGGATTTCTTCCGCCGCCTTTATGAAAAGGGTGAATTCATCGAGAAAACATCCATGCAACTCTATGACGAGAAAGCCGGGCAATTTCTCGCCGACCGCTATGTGACAGGCACCTGCCCTCACTGCGGCAATGAGAATGCCTATGGCGACCAGTGCGAGGCATGCGGCACATCGCTTAACGCCACAGACCTCATCAACCCCAAGTCAGCCATCACCGGCAACGCTCCCGTTCTCAAGGAGACATCACACTGGTATCTCCCCCTTGACAAATGGCAGAAACCGCTTGAGAAATGGATTCTCGAAGAGCACAAAGAATGGAAGAGCAACGTCTACGGTCAGTGCAAGTCATGGCTCGACATGGGTCTCCAGCCCCGCGCTGTCAGCCGCGACCTCGACTGGGGAATACCCGTGCCCGTAGAGGGAGCCGACGGCAAGGTGCTCTATGTCTGGTTCGATGCGCCTATCGGATATATCTCCAACACAATCGACCTCGTTGGTGACGACTATACCAAATGGTGGAAAGACCCCGAGACACGCATGCTCCATTTCATCGGCAAAGACAACATCGTGTTCCACTGCATCGTGTTCCCCGCCATGCTCATGGCTGACGGAAGCTACAATCTTCCCGACAATGTTCCCGCCAACGAGTTTCTGAACCTTGAGGATGACAAAATCTCCACCTCACGCAACTGGGCGGTATGGCTTCACGAATATCTCGCCGACTTCCCCGGCAAGCAGGATGTGTTGCGTTATGTTCTCACGGCAAACGCACCTGAGACAAAAGACAACAACTTCACATGGAAAGACTTCCAGGCGCGCAACAACTCCGAACTCGTTGCCATTCTCGGCAACTTCGTGAACCGCGCAATGGTTCTTGACCACAAATATTTCGAAGGCAAAGTGCCGGCATGCGGCGAATTGCAGGCAATCGACGAAGAGGCGATACGCGAAATAAAGGAATCGGTGGCAAGACTGAGCGAGAACTTCGACAACTTCAAATTCCGCGAGGCTCTGAAAGAAGCGATGAACATTGCCAGGACCGGAAACAAATATCTCGCCGACACCGAGCCGTGGAAGCTATGGAAGACAGAGCCGGAGCGCGTGAAGACCATCCTGAATATCGCTCTTCAGATATGCGCCAATCTCGCAATCACGTTCGAGCCTTTCACTCCATTCATGAGCGCGGATCTATGCAAAATGCTCGGACTTGAGAAAATAAGCTGGGATATGGCGGGAAGATTCGATCTTCTAAGCGAAGGCACTGTAATATCAGAGCCGCACCTTCTCTTCGAGAAAATCGAAGACGCCCCCATAGAGGCACAGATACAGAAACTTCTTGACACAAAGAAAGCCAACGAAGCCGCATCCTGGAAACCGGAACCGGTCAAGGAGACCTGCAGCTACGAAGACTTCGACAAAGTTGACATCCGTGTGGGAAAAGTTCTGGAATGCTCCAAAGTGAAGAAATCGAAGAAACTGCTCCAGTTCCTCATTGAAGACGGCATGGAGAAACGCACGATCCTGAGCGGCATCGCCCTCTCCTATGAGGATCCTTCGGTGCTTGTAGGGAAAGAGATCTGCTTCATAGCCAACTTCGAGCCGCGCAAAATGATGGGCATTGAATCGCAGGGAATGATACTGTCGGCAGTGAACAGCGACGGAAACCTTGTAGTGGTCGGACCCACCGGTCCGGTAGCACCCGGAGCGTGCGTGGGATAAACGCACGCCAAGAAGCAGATCATCATGAGAATCGGTTTACATATCGGCTGCTCTTTGCCAGTGAAAAGATACGGCGGAACAGAAAGAGTGGTGTGGAGCCTGGCTAAGGCTCTTCACCGTGCCGGACACGAGGTCACGCTCATAGCGGGGAAAGGCACCGCAGCGGATTTCGCAAGAGTCGTTGAACTCCGTCCCGGCATGTCGGTATGGGCACAGATTCCGGATAACCTCGATATAATTCACTTCCAGAACGCATTGCCGCCACTCCCGGCAGCGGCTTATGCCGATGGCATAAGCCGCGCATTGACCGGGAAACGCGACATTCCTTATGTAGTCACCGTTCACGGCAACATACCCGGCGGCAGGCTTCCGGATCCGAATACCATTTTCGTATCGGCAAACCATGCGTCGAGACACGGAGGCTCCGCATATGTGTACAACGGACTTGACTGGGAAGACTATCCCCGTTTTACACCCGGACTTCGGCGCAAAGGGGTGTTTTTTCTCGGCAAAGCAGCCTGGAAAGTGAAGAACCTGCGTGGAGCGATAAAGATAGCCGGCATGTCAGGCGAACGGCTGGATGTGCTCGGTGGTCACAGACTTAACCTTAAAATGGGATTCCGCTTCACACCGGACCTGAATGTCAAATTCCACGGCATGGTAGGCAATGACGAGAAAGGAAGAGTTGCAAACAGCTCACGCGGTCTGGTATTTCCCGTTTTATGGGACGAGCCGTTCGGGTTAGCTGTGGTCGAGGCAATGTATTTCGGCGCACCGGTGTTCGGTGCGACAAGAGGCTCGCTGCCCGAGCTTGTAATCCCTGACACCGGCGTGCTTTCCGAATCGCCCGACGAACTCGCGGCTGCAAT
>NZ_CAJMXD010000210.1:0-5308 GCF_905219685.1 Barnesiella sp. CU968 | reverse complement strand
TCGTGTTTTGTGTAAGCGCATCCGATCCCCCTTTTCCGAATTTAAGGATAAGGCGTTTCGTCTCGCCGTTTGACGGGGAATCTATCTGATCGGCGGAACATGCCCCTAAAAGCAGGGATGCTGCCAATGCCATTATGCTGTATTTTCCGGTCTTCATTATTGCTGCGTCAAGATTGAGGTGTCCAGTTCGCGTTGTTTTTTCTGCATCCGCAGTCGATGATATATCCGAAGCTGATGCTGAACCTTGTCGGTCCTACCCATCCGCGTGTCTGTTTGCGCTTCAGAGGGTAATGACGATACATTCCTCCGAGCTTATATTTGTTATATTGGATATGAGCGTAACCGATTCCGAGGTTTATGTCCATCTGCCAATGGCGGTTGAATTCGTATTTCCAGCCGCCGCTGAGACCTGCGGAACATCCCCATCCCTGACGGCGGAAGCTGCGGTCCATGTCGTGATGGCGGTAGAGACCGATGTTGAAATTGCCGAACATCGCATATACACCGGCATACCATCCTGTTGCCATCTTGTCATAGATATGTTCCGAAGCCTTGAAATAGTAACGGCATTCTCCAGCCATCTGGAAAGAGCGGAACACCTCTTCATGTTTCTTGCTCAGATATGGCAGCCACATTACATCGGCACTTACCGACAGATGAGGCGAAAGCCCGTGTTCATAGCCGATGTTGGGAGTTCCGGCGAGAGTCGCCGGACCGTTTACCTTGATCATCTGTGCGTCGGCGGCAACCGTAGTAGTGGCGATTGCTGCGGAGATGAGTATATTTCGGAATATCGTATTCATCATTTTCAGGTTTGTGGTGCGACTTGCGGCATGATAGCCGTGTCTTGTGTCGTGGAGAGAGGGTTAATGTTTATTTTTGCCTCCGTCTATTTCTACGGAGCCTCCGAGGATTGATTCGTCCCACCCTTCGATGGTGATCATGAATCCTTCGTTGTAAATATCAATTATGAATACCCTGCCGTGCAGGATGGTTATAGGTTTCGATTCACGGTCGGTAAGCGCGAAGCGGTAACTGCGAATGCTGTGTCCTTCGTCATCGCACATATTGAGAGCCAGATGCATCAGTTCATTTTCCTTGGTAGGAAAGAGAAGTCCTGAAAACTCGAATTTTGCTCCTTCCGCAGCCTGAGGCCAAGGCTCTACGTCATTGTAATTATAGAGCGTATATGAATCAGTGGGACCGGAAGTTATCGTGTCGAGACTTATCTGCTGCCGTGTGGCGGTGTTGGAAAGGGTCATCGCCGCTTTCTTCACAGCCTCGGCAGATACATCGGTTCCTCTGTATCTTACTTTTATGATTGCAGGATACAGTTCAAGACGAGCCGTGTCTGTGACTATCATACCTTGTGCCACAAGTTCCCGGTTTATATAGTCGAATTTCATATATGCCGGTTCCTTGTATCGTCTGTCTCCGTCGTTATCGAGACTGAAGGAAGCTGTGGTCAGATCGGCTATATCGTTGAAACCTACAGAATCAGTGTCGGTCAGCACGCAGGTCTTATAGTTGGCTGGCGGAATGCGGAATGCGAAAATTCCGGCATCAAGCACATTGTCGTTGGTTGCTCCGACTCTTGCATATCTGTCGCCTACAAGCCTTCCGGTCTTTTTATCCCATACCAGCACGCGGCAGTTTCTGATTGTCCGCTCTTTGAACTCGGGCACAAAGACCTTGTAGTTCATGTCATCTTCGAAATAATCGAAAGTGCATGAGCCGAGTGTAAGGAGCATTGTCAGACAGTATGCGGTGTGAATCGCGAATCTGCGCAAACTCATTTGTCGTTGTTGTTAATTGTTGGTATTTTTCCGCACATTGTCTATCTGATTATGCGGAAGATTGAGAAGTGTATCCGGAGGAACGGAGAATGCGTTCCTCCGGATATGTCAGGGATTAAAGTTCGATTTTGGATGCTGTGATAGCTGAATCCCAATCCTGGGGCTGACCTACTGTCACAGTGAGGTTACCCACGTTGTCGGGACGCTCGGGAAGCTCCATTGTACCACCGTCGCGGAAGATTACGTTGACCTCGCGGATAGTGTTGGCGACGAAGCCCTGGTTGATGTAACCCACCCAGTATACTGTCTTCTCTTCTGTGAGAGTTCCTTCCTTGCATACGTGTCCCGGAAGACCCTTTGCGGAAATTATGAGAAGATAACGGTTCTGCTTGAGAGGTTCGTTTGCTGATGTTCCGGAGAGCTGCTGACGGTTGTTGTTGGGAAGCACGATGATGTCACGCCATGCGTTTGCCTTGTATTCATCGCCTTCGATACCGATGATCTTGCCGCCGGCTTTATAACCGGATGTCGGGTTTGAAGTGTAGAACTGACGTGTGCCTTCAACTGCATCTGTAACGATTACGGAAGAAGCGGAAGAAGTACCTGATGTTCCGGCATAAATCTTTTCACCGTTTACCATGCGGTCTTGTGCCATAGGAATCACATAGTCAGGCACAGTGGCGATCATTACTGAAGCGTCTTTGAGGAAGTTGACTTTTCCGTCGGGGTTCATGTTGACATCCGCGTTGTTTGTTTTACCCTCTTCACCTGCTATGTTCATACGTAGACGCATAAGAGAAACCTCACGTTTGAGTTTGATGGCGGCAGCTGTAGTCTGTCCTGCAACCACTGTTACAGCAGGGTCAATGCCGTTTACAAAACCCTGACCGAGGAAAATCTCTGTAGGCTCAGCCAAAGGCACCTCGCTGCGAGTCTGTCCGCTTGCTGCAACCTGGTTCTGATAGAAAATAGGGAACTGGTGGTCAGCAGGAGAAATTTTGCAGTTGTATATAAAACAGTTAAGCACGTTATAGGCAGTCCATGCCTGATAGCTGCCGGCTAATTGCGTCTTTATAGGCTGGATCGCGCTGTTGGCGTTAGCTACAGCCATGAGACGATAAGTTCCGGAAGGAACGTTTGCATAAGTGTAAGTTACAGAACCGCTTTCATTAGGATTGGTAGTGAGGGAGTTCTGGATGCGGTCAGTGTCGATCAGGTCAGAGAAATGGATAACTCCCTGAGCGTCATAAAGGAAAATCTGAAGGCTCTTGACATTTGACCAGCTTGTCAAAGGGACTGCGTCGGAAACGGCGGTTGTAGTCTGAGAACCGTTTGTTGTTGTTCCGGGAAGTTCTGTAGAAGAATCTCCGCCGTCACCTTCAGCACGAGTGTTGCCCGACTGGGTGAAATTAATTGTAATCGCAAGTTTTCCGTATTCCGTCTCATCGGCAACGGGAACCTCATCGTTTGAGCAGGAGGCGAGACCGCTAATAAGAAGAGCAGCGGCAGGCCAGACATAAAAATTTCTTTTCATACTCATAAGTTGTTGATTGTTATAATAATATAAGTTTCTTTCAACTTGTAGCATACTTCAGTATTCGCCCCGCGGTTGCGGGGGAGATACTGATGAATAAAAAATTTGAATGTCACGCTAAAACACAGTTATTGCTGCGTGGCTAATCAAGGATGAGGTTTGTGTCGGTAACTTTAGNATAAGCTTTTGTAAAATCGATAACGCTTAGGCTTCATAGTATCGGCTCGTTCTTCATCCGCGAAATCATATTTTGGTAAGGTGTTGAAAAAAAATCAGGCTGTTCAGACCTGAGAGGAGAGAATTGTGTGTTTTTTTTTCAGCGCGGCAAAATTACAACAAAAGTTTTAAAATACCCCCCCCGATTTGTTAAAATATGTTAATTGATATCATTTTATGGCGTTAATACTTACAAATTGTTTAAAAATAGGTGTGAAATCTCCTCCAATCCATCGGCCAGTTTGTGGAGGCTGACAGTCTGCACCACACAGAATACATGGAGCAGCAACGCCATAAGTTTTATGCNTGCCANATTCATGTTTTGTCCAAANTGGTCTTGCATAATCGGGAGGATTTGGTTNACTTTGACCAAGTCCTTGGAATTAGTAGTTTTCATGTGAAAAAGCGGTCAACCTTTTCTTTTAAATTACTAAATTCCAAGAACTTCTACAAATTTAATCACCTGAAGATTAAACGTTTAACCGCATAAATTCAATTTTTGTCATCTACTGAAATGGATTATTACAAAATTAAATATTATTTAAGTAGATGACAAAAATTTGAAAACATCAAATTTTGGGGTATAAGTCGAACGCATAAGTATGGTAAAAATCTCTTCCAGACCATACTTGACAAACGACTTTGCCTTTCTTCCGTGTTTCAGGATCTTTATCGGTTTAATATTTATATCTTTATGTTCACCAACGAGATACGACCATACAAGAGCGATGCAGACCATCGCGACAAGCCTTGCGATGCGCTCCATATCACGCATATGGGTGTCCTCGATGTTAAAGCCGGAAGATTTCATGGCTCTGAAAGCCGTTTCTATCTCCCATCGCTTTTTGTATGTCAAAATCGCCTCCTCGGGCCGGTTGAAGCATATGAGAATCTGCAATTCCGGAACTCCATCGGAGTTTTTGATCCGGCTGCCGGCAAGATATACATACTCCCCTTTGTGAAGAAAGAGCGTATGGAAGAATTTCTCCTGACCGACCTTCAAATCATTGAACAGCCACCAGGCTCGGATTCTCTCACCGGTGGAAGGCTTGACAATCCAGAAGTTCTGACGTATTCGGATGTAATACCGTATGCGGCGGCTGTTGAGCCATCCTGTCCATTCCTTTCCGATGAACTCGCGGTCTGCCACAAGGCAGTCGATGCAGTCTGCTCCGAAAAGACGGATAAAACGTTCCATAATTTTCTTGCGTTCTTCCCAGTTGGAGTTGCCACGTTTCGGAAGAAGGCTGAATATCAAAGGGAAGGCAATCCCTTTATAGGTTATGCCCAACATAAGGATGTTTATATTGAACTCCCCGAACTTCCAGTTGGTCCGGTCCATGCTCAGCACAAGACCGGTCTTGACAGGAAGCAGCGAGAAAATCATACGGGCTATGATGTCAAGGTCAAGTACATACTTGGCAAAGAATCTTTGGAGCCGTCTGAGGTTGGAATCCTTGTCTACAGCCGTAGGCATCGCATCAGCCAGTTTGTGGAGGCTGACAGTCTGCACCACACAGAGTGCATGGAGCAGCAACGCCATGAGTTTTATGCGTGCCAAATTCATACTTTGACCAAAGTGCTCTTGCATAATCGGGAGGATTTGGTTAACTTTGACCGAGTCCTTGAAATTAGTAGTTTTCATGAGAAAAAGCGTCCAAACTTTTCCTTTAAATTACTAATTTTCAGGGACTTTTGCAAATTTAATCGACTGAAAATTAAGTGTTTAACAGCATAAATTTAATTTTTGTCATCTACTAAA
>NZ_CAJMXD010000209.1:0-5312 GCF_905219685.1 Barnesiella sp. CU968 | reverse complement strand
AAGATAATTCATTCTGTATATTTTTTAGTTTCAATAATTGTCGTTCTGCCCCAGATAAGGATTTGTTATCACCTCCCGTGAAGGAATAGGCCAAAGATAATTCTTGGATGCGTCAAACTGACGGCGGGTTATGATCTTGCACAATCCCTTATTATAAATCTGGGAGAAATCAGCGCAACCGTTTTCATCAATCTGAGGCTTCTCCGGCCAGAACCATAGGTTCTTGTCAACAAGCTTCGAAACGAGCGCATCCTTGTCGAGCAATCCGTAGTCAGGAGTGTTGAGCACCTTCTCTGCGATTCGCCAACGGATTAAATCCATCCTGCGCAACCCTTCGTATGCGAATTCCATCCTGCGCTCAACACGGACAATACTGCGCAAGGCATCGCGGTCTTTCGTAACGACTTTCGGATAGGCACTCCCGTTACGGTAATCAGCCTTGTAAGCACGCGCGCGAACCATATTTATTGCATCAAGGACACTGTTGTCTATCTTCCCGGCTTCGATCATTGCCTCGGCATATGTCAGTAAAACCTCGGCATACCTTACGAACACGCGGTCGTAAGCAACCTTCCAGCTACCGCCGTTTATATAAGACTCATCCACACCTTTCTTAAGCAGCAACCCGTTGTATGAAGCATACTGACTTCCCGACTTGCAATCGAGATTGGTTATATTCTTGCCACTGATAGAACTGTAAACTTCAGTCACATTCGGATTGGGATCATAAATGACACCGCAATGCTGCGTGCCGAATTCCACAACCGTGTAGGCACAACGCGGGTCGCGGTTCTCAAAAGGTTTCTGTGGATTAAAACGTGGAGATTCGTCTATCGGCAGGCCGTCAGTGCAGAGGAATGACGCGAACAGATCCCAGGAGGGGTATTCCGAACCATATCCACCCCTGTTCCTTGGGCAAAGACCCTGTATATAGCCCTCACTTTCCGTGTGTATACCGAGTTCAAGAGAATAAGGCCATGAAAGGAGATTCTCCTTGGCGTGATGGGTCGATGACAGGAACAATTCCCCGAAATCGGGATAAAGCTCATTGCAACCAAGGTCCATACAATCCTTCGCTGCCTTGGCGGCAATATCCCAATCTTCGTTGTATAACGCATAACGGGCCTTGAGGGCAAGTGCCGCCGACTTTGTGGCAAGTTCCTGCCGCGTGCCGTAGCTGAGAGGAAGGGCAGCTGCCGCGCGGTCATAATCCGCGTAAACCTTTTCCATAACTTCCTCGCGGTCGGTGCGTCCCATGGTGAAAGCATCGTCAATCGATATCTCTCTGTCAACCCACACAACATCTCCGAAACATGAAGTGAGTATTCCGTATTGTGTGGCACGCACGAACAGCACTTGCGCCCTGTAAAGTTCGGCTTTCTCTTCATTTATCCCTATCTCGGATGGAGAAGCCAATTTGTTGAGCAGGATATTGCATCTCGCGATTGATTTATAGGCATTCTGCCAACGGTTCTTCACATCCCAGGATTCACCGTTAAGAGTGGCTGCCGTAAAATCGTTGAGACGGTCACGGCTCTGATGGTTGTCAGTCCAGCTATCGCCGTCAATCGGGAAGAACTCAACCCTGTAAAGTCCGGCAATGGAAGCCTTCACCTCCTCTTCGGTCTTATACCATGAGTCGCTCGAACCTGTGTCGAGGGGATATAAATCAAGATCCGCACATGAACTCAGGGATAAGGTAAGAGTCAGGAACAAAATAGAATATAATGTTTTCATGATTAAAATGTGATGTTAACGCCGCAGATAAAAGATTTTGTAATCGGATAACTTGTAGAGCCATACCCCTCGTAATCCCAACCTCTCGGATAATTGGTGATGCAGAAGAGGTCGTTGGCGGCAACGTAGAAACGCAATGCCTGCACGAAGAAGTGTTTGGTGACACTCTGAGGCAGTGTATACCCCAAAGATATGTTCTTCAATCTCAGATAATGACTCTTGAAAAGCCAGAAATCGGACATTGCATAGTTATATGACGACTGCGTGGAGGTGAGACGCGGATATTCCGCACGCAGATTCTCTTCGGGGGTGTTGTAATTGCTCCAGTAGCGGCCGTCGATAAGTTTGGGGATATTGCCGAAATTATCACGCAGCGGCTGAACCATGGTGGCGGTCTTGCGTTTAAGCTGGCTGCCGACACCCTGGAAAGCTACGCTTAGGTCAAAGCCGCGCCATGAGCCGTTCAATGTCAGTCCATATTGCCAGCGGGGCTGAGAGTTGCCAAGGAACACACGGTCTTTGTCGGGAGAGACAGGGGTCTTGTCGTTCGGATCCGCTTTCAGATATTTGATGTCGCCGGGGCGCACACTGCTGTTCATGACAGGATAATTGTTGATTTCTTCCTGTGTCTGGAAGATACCGTCACTCCGGTAGCCATACCACTCGTTAAAGTAGCTGCCCATGGTCTTTATCTGATCGCCGAGGAACTGGTTACCGCCGAGATAACCCATCTTTGAAGTGTAGTCGCTAAGGTTGGCAGCAACTGAATAGCTGAAATCTGCAACGCGGTCACGCCATCTCAATTCAACCTCGAAACCGGTGGTGCGCATCTTGCCGGTGTTCTGCTGGGGATTGTCATACCCGATGTAGTCAGGGATGTCGATATCGAGGATCATATCCTTGGTGATCTTGTAATAGTAATCCGCGGTCACGTTGAGACGGCTGTCAAAGAAAGCTAAGTCAAGACCTACACCGAATGTCTTCGTGGTTTCCCAGGAAATGTCGCGGATCGCATACTGCCATTGGGCGGCCGTGATAGATGTCACACCCTTGTTACCTTCCCAGAACAGCGCGTTCGTATAGTTCAGCAACGGAAGATACGGATAATTGCCGACACGGTCGTTACCTAAAAGACCGTAAGAAGCCCTTACCTTAAGGAAGCTCAGCCAAGGCTCGAGCTCAAGTTTGCGGAACCAGGGTTCGCTGGTCACTACCCAACCTGCAGAAACTGACGGGAACCAGCCTGCTCGATATTTCTTGTCGAAGCGCGAAGAGCGGTCGCACCGTATGTTTGCCTGCAGCAGATAGCGTCCCTGATAGTTATACATGGCGCGTCCGAACACTGAACGGTAAGCTGTATGCGAGGCATTTCCACCGTTCGTCTGATAGTCGTCGTTTCCACGGTCCAGATAAGGAAACTCAGTCAGAGCGAAATTGTCGCGTGCCGCCCATATGGATTCCGTTTCAAATGAATTGTCTTCATAACCTACCAACGCGCTCACCGAATGATCGCCGAAGGTGTTGTCGTAATTGGCGAGGAATTGCTTGGTGAGGCTGAAGCTCTTCCCTCTCGACTCCGAAAGATATGTGCTGGCATAACCGTTGATGGCACCTATCAGGTTGTCGGGATCGTCAGCGCTGAAATATTCTATGCGTTTGCGGAAATGCTTCCCGCTCCAGTCATTCCATATGGGAGAAACTATTGCCGATAGTTTCAGCCCCTTCACCGGAGTGATGTATACCGCAGCTTTGCCGCCAACCTGGTTATAGTGATTTTTGGTCGTGCCTCCGTAATTAAGGGCGGCATATGGGTTGTCGCCGGATTTACCGTCGGCAATACGTCCGTCTTCCCACATGGCGGCATACACCGGAGGCATGAGGTAGCAGGCGTTCATAGGGTCGTAATTGGGATTGGTGGATGTGCTCCGCTTCACGTTAACATCTATCGCAGCCTGGATGTATTTATTGATTGTGATGTCATTGTTCATTCTGACCGTAAAGCGGTTATAATCTTTATCTGCATAAAGTCCGTCGTTCATGTCATATCCGATGGAAGCCGTGGTGCGTATCACGCTCGTACCTCCGGAAATACGGAAATTATGCGACTGACGGTTGGAATGACCTTTCAGAAGCAGTCCCCTCCAGTCGGTGTCGGGATAACCGTTTGGATTCTGTGCGTGCAGTGTGGCGTAATTGTTGATAACCGCCGGTATGTAGGTGGGAAAATGGTCGGGGCCGTTACCGGCATCGTTCCACCGTAACTCGTTTGTCATGGCCATAAAACGCGTCACGTCCACATAGTCCGGTTGAGTTGTCGGTTTCTCATAACCGTATTCATAAGAATATTGCAGCGACACCTTACCGTCCGAAGCACGCTTCGTCGTTATAAGGATTACACCGGCAGCAGCGCGTGAACCGTATATCGCGGCGGATGCGGCATCCTTCAGAACTGTTATATCCTTAACGTCCTGCGGGTTGATGTCGTTGATATTGTCAGCCGGCACACCGTCTACGATTATCAACGGGTTGCTGTCGCCGATTGTGGTGATACCGCGTATCTTTATGTCCGCGCCGGCACTCGGGTCGCTTCCCGAACGCGTCACCTGCACACCTGACAACGCTCCCTGAAGCGCGGAGGAAAGCATCGACACCTTGCGGTCCGTAACCGCGTCTCCGTTGATAGAGCTGACAGCACCGGTAAGATCCTTTTTCTTCATGGTGCCGTAACCGACAACCACGACCTCACCCAACAACGTTTCGGATTCCTCAAGAACCACGTCAATCTTGTTGTCAGAGCCAACCTTCACCTCTTTGGGAGAGAAACCGATATAGGTGAATACAAGCACATCACCCTTGGAGGCATCAATCGTATAATCACCGTCAAGACCGGCGACAGCCCTCGCTTTCTTACCTTTGACGGCGATGGTGGCCCCGATCAGAGGCTCTGCATTCTTATCACTGATGATACCCGTGACCTTCATTGGCACCGACTTTTTGGGCTGAGCTTTGCCACCGGACTTAAGGATAACATACTTGTCATCGATTTCATAGCTGATACCCCTGCCTGCAAAAAGCTTATTGAGGGCACTCTCGAGAGGAGCGTCCACAACCTTCAGACTTACCTTCGCATTGAAATCGGTGATATTCTTATTATATACAAAATGGCATCCGCTTTGCTTCTCTATCAGTTCAAGCAATTTTGGCATCGGGATACCTGTCTCGTTCAGCGTCACCCGCATATCTTTCCGGGCTTCCGCAGAAAGTGGAAAACACACCGCCGTCAAAAATACGAGCAACAAGCCCGCACAATGAAACAATCTGTTCATGATGATGCATTTCCTGAATAGGAATTGAATTTTTCGCATTGGTTTGTTCAATTAAGGAAAACTTTTTTTACTTCTGCTTATAAGGCGACTTTCCCGCCCGCACACACATGTCTTCGCCATCTTTTTTAAGAAACTGTAATATTTACATCCTCAATTCCCATTTATCGGACTTAGAGCTTGTTTAAAAATAAAAGTGAATTTGGGGACTTAGGCTTGGAGCAGGTTTCTTCTTGAGGTGAAGGAGCATAG
>NZ_CAJMXD010000208.1:0-5321 GCF_905219685.1 Barnesiella sp. CU968 | reverse complement strand
TGCCGGAACCCACACCTCCTCAAGAACCAGAAACAATTCCGAATCCCGACTCCGATTAGCGATATGACAGACAAAATACTCTGGGCTGATGATGAGATAGATCTTCTCAAGCCCCACATACTTTTTCTTAAAGCCAAGGGATATGAAGTGACAACCGTATCCAACGGGCGCGATGCGCTCGATGCGCTGGAAAACGAGCCTTATTCCCTGATTCTGCTTGACGAGAATATGCCGGGAATCTCCGGACTGGAGACTCTTGCCCTGATAAACCGCTCGCATCCCGACATCCCGGTTATCATGATAACCAAAAGCGAGGAGGAAAACATCATGGACCAGGCGATCGGCAACCAGATCGCGGATTATCTCATAAAACCGGTTAACCCGAACCAGATACTCCTTTCAATAAAAAAGAACCTCCACAGCCGGGAGATAGTGGCGACACGCGCTTCTTCAGAATATCAGCAGGATTTCATGAGAATCTCCTCTCTTATAAACACAGCCGCGTCAATACAGGACTGGATGGATGTATACCGCGAGCTGGTAAGATGGGAACTCAAACTTGCGGAGACAGACAATTCAATGTCGGAGATGCTTCTGATGCAGAAACGCGATGCAAACTCCAATTTCTGCAAGTTCGTGAAACGCAACTATGAGGACTGGGTGACAGGTTCGGAACATCCGCTTATGAGCCATGAGATTTTCCGACAGCGTGTTTTCCCTCTGCTCGACAAGGGGGAGAAGACATGTTTCATACTTGTTGATAATTTCAGACTCGACCAGTGGAAAGTGGTGTTGCCGCTTGTGTCGGAATTCTTCAATGTGTCGGAAGAACTGTATACCACCATTCTTCCCACCTCCACGCAGTATGCGCGAAACGCCATATTTGCAGGACTCATGCCGCTGCAGATAGCGACAATGTTTCCGCAATACTGGGTAGACGAGGATGAGGACGAAGGACTTAATATCCACGAAGAAAAGCTGGTACAGACCCAACTCGACCGTTTTCGCCGAAAGGACAGATTCCAGTATACAAAACTCAACGATTCATCGGCAGGCGAGAAATTCGTTCAGTCGCTCTCCTCCTCCAGAGACATACCGCTGCAGGTTCTTGTGCTCAACTTCATAGACATGCTTTCACATGCACGCACCGAATCAAAGATGATACGCGAGCTTGCGAACAGCGATGCCGCGTATCGGTCGCTTACGGAGAGCTGGTTCCGCCATTCGTCAGCCATCGACATCTTCCGCCGGCTTGCCGAACTGGGATACAAGGTGATTCTTACCACGGACCACGGCACGATACGGGTAGACAATCCGGTGAAAGTGGTGGGTGATAAAAACACCAATACAAACCTGCGCTACAAAGTTGGAAAAAACCTGAGTTATAATCCGAAACAGGTATATGAGATGCATGATCCCAAGCGTTTCGGACTGCCGGCTCCTAATCTGTCAAGTTCATTCATATATGCGTGCAATGAGGATTTTTTCTCATATCCGAACAATTACAATTATTATGTGCAATATTACACCGGCACTTTCCAGCACGGAGGTATCTCGCTTCAGGAAATGCTCGTGCCGCTCGTGACATTGACACCAAAACAATGAAGCCATGCGTACACTCCTCTGTCTGATAGCCGCCGCGCTGCCGTGCGCGTCACTTATTCCCGGCACTCCGATGCGCGAAATCGAAGACCGCGCTGCAAACGGCGAGGAATGCGCCATATCCGCACTGCGCGATTCCGCATCAGTCGGTTCGCTGCGGGCAATGAATTATCTGGGGTTCTTATACTGGCAGGGAAAGGGTACACGTCTCGACCGCGATTCGGCACTTATGTATCTGCGGGGCGCTTCAGCTGCCGGAGATGCCAAGGCTTCGGCGAATCTCGGGCACCTTCTGCTCGCAGGCTCGCCGGAACTGCCGGCAGACACGGCAGAAGCTCTCCGCCTTCTTGATTACGCGGCAGGACGCAGATCTCCCTCCGCTTTACGGGAACTGGCAGACTATTTTGAGGGAAATCCGGGTGACTCCGCATCTGCCGGAGCAATAAAAAAAGTGGCAGACGCTTATTCGCACGGCAACATATTACGCTACGATTATAAAAAATCGATCATATATTATGACAGAGCCGCACATCTGGGCGACACTGTCGCAAAACGGATTGTTTCCGAGTTGATTGAGATTTTTCCCGATGCACTAAGATCGGAACATTCACAATAAAATCAATATGAAAGTCTCGTCAACCGCCGGTATCAGGATTCCTATTTGATCGAGAATCTGAACGGCACTTCGGCAGTAGATTCCACGGCTTTACCGTCTTTTGACGCAGGAATCCACGCCGGCATTTTCTTTACCACGCGTATCGCCTCCGCCTCAAGGTCGGGATCAACCATACGTTTTACCTTGATATTTCCGATGGTGCCATCGGTCTTTACGGTGAAAGAGACAACAACCACACCTTCCACTCCATTTTCAGCAGCGGCGGCGGGATAGACGAGTGTCTTGCCGATAAATTCCGCCTGAGCCTTGTCTCCTCCGGGGAAAGACGCCTTTGTCTCTGCTGCAAGTGCCGTAACGGAAGCCACAGCAGCCATAACCAATACAAGTAAAAACTTTTTCATAACAATTGTTTTAATTTGCCGAAGCCACGTAGGCTTTCAACAAAATAGTTTTATCCTAATATTAGACAACCGTCTCTTAAAAAGGTTTAAGAGACGGTTAAAAAACAGTTTCCAGAAGACGGTTTAAAACTTCATGTTTAGAATTTCAGATACTCATTGAAGAATCCTGCAAGGGCATCAAACGGAATTATATCCTTACGGTCGTAAAGGTCTGTGTGGCTTGCTCCGGGAATTGCCATAAAGAGTTTGTTGTTGTCCTGACCCGGATTCACAGTCAGCTTTTTGTAGGCGTCACTGCCGAAATAAAAGGAATGTGCCTTTTCGCCATGAATAATCATTACCGCGTTCTTAATCTCGGCGGCACGGCTCATGAGCGGAAAATTTATCCACGGAATCGGGGATGTAGCATTCCTGCCGCCGTTTGAGTTCAGAGATCTGGGGTGATAGCCTCTGGATGTCTTATAATAATCGAAATAATCACGAAGGAATTTCGGTGCGTCTTCCGGAAGCACATCCGGCACACCCCCTCCAAGCTTCGGCGTACCGTTGCGAAAATCCTCCGTACGCTGCGCTGCAAGTGCCGCTCTCAGTTTGTCACGCTCTTCGGCAGTGTCCGCACTGTCGAAATATCCGTTGGCGCTGACCCGGCTCATGTCATACATTGTCGAGGCTACGGTCGCTTTTATGCGAGGGTCTGACGCCGCCGCATTTATGGCAAGACCACCCCAGCCGCAGATGCCAATCACACCGACAGCCTCAGGATTTACCGACGGATGAGTCACGAGGAAATCAACGGCGGCGCTGAAATCTTCCGTGTTTATGTCCGGAGAGGTCATATAACGCGGTTGTCCGCCGCTTTCTCCAGTAAACGAGGGGTCGAATGCCAGTGTGATGAATCCGCGTTCCGCCATTTCCTGTGCGTAAAGACCGGAACACTGCTCCTTGACCGCGCCGAAAGGACCGCAGACCGCTATCGCCGGCAATGAACCGACGGCATTTTCCGGACTGTACATATCGGCAGCAAGAGTGATGCCGTAACGATTGGTGAACGTAACTTTCTTATGTTTCACTTTATTGCTACGGGGAAAAGTTTTATCCCATTCCGGTGTAAGTTCGAGGCTTTCCATTTCCATAATGTTTTTATTGTTTTGCGATTTGATTGTCATCAATGAAAAAACTGCCAATAGAAGCAAGGTGATGTTTCTTTTCATATGTCTGTATATCTCTTAATCCGTATTGCAAAATTAACATACCGACAGACAAGACAAATAACCAATGTTACGCAAGAATATACCTCGATTACGGAATTTCACACATGCGGTCGACTGCCATCGTTCGCATAAGCGTCATAGAGGTAACCGGTGACCGTCACGCAGACCGTTGCGACGGATGAATCATTGGTTTTCCTGTGAAAGTTTATTAATTTTGCAGTTTCAGCGATTTATGCAGTTTCAGCGATTTATTATGAAAATAGATTTAAAAGGACATGCCTCGATGTTCGGGGCAAATGCCATATGGGGTGTTATGTCTCCTATAGCAAAATTCGTAATGATCAGCGGCACAATAACCCCGTGGGTCGTAACAAATCTGCGTATTGCCGGTGCCATGATCCTGTTCTGGCTCGTGTCTCTTTTCATGAAACCGGAACATGTGGGGTCTAAAGATCTGGCAAAGCTCTTCGGAGCCTCGCTGCTTGCGATCATATTCAACCAGGGCTGTTTCATTACCGGTCTGGGAATGACATCTCCCACAAACGCTTCAATAATCACGACAAGTATGCCGTTATGGGCAATGATTCTCGCTGCGTTTTTTCTGAAAGAACCCATAACAGGCAAAAAAATAATGGGTATTGCCGCCGGAGCTGCCGGAGCGGTGCTTCTTATTCTCGGAGGCAGCCCGGCGTCCGGAGGCTCCTCCTCATCGATATGGGGAGATCTTACAGTGCTTACCGCCCAGTTGAGCTATGCCCTGTATATCGTGCTTTTCAAGAACTTTGTATCCCGTTATTCACTTTTCACCGTCATGAAATGGATGTTCACGTTCGCATTCATATGTATAGTGCCGTTTTCTGCCGGAGAACTTGCCTATACAAAATGGGATGCCGTGACTCCCATGGAGTGGGGAGCATTGTCATTGGTTGTGGTCGGTGCGACTTTTGTATCTTACATACTTGTCGTGATCGGTCAGAAACGTCTGCGTCCCACAGTGGCGGGGATGTATAATTACATACAACCTCTTGTGGCTTGCATAGTCGCGATACTGTGGGGTATGGATACTTTTGGAATAACAAAAGCATTTGCAATACTTCTGATATTTGCAGGCGTATTCCTTGTAACCATGAGCCGAAGCCGGAAAGACATGGAGTCGGAATAATGTCTTTAATCACATAAGTAAGTGTTGGAAATTGTTGCGATATTCTGTCGGCGACACTCCAAGCATATTTTTCACAAACCGGCTGAAATGAGACTGACTGTAAAAATTCATGCGTGCATAAAATGCGACTTCCGGGCTTTCGGTATTTTTTTGCCCCACAAGGTCAAGAAAGCGAGTGAAGATATTGGCGGTATTGCCGTTAAGTATTTTGTTCCTGTTGATTTCAGCGGCATAATATTCTGACCGACAGCAATCATTGATGTTAAAATTTCTAAACATTTACGACTATGGCACAGAACTTAATGAAAGGAACTTAGGCGTTCCAAGAC
>NZ_CAJMXD010000207.1:0-5326 GCF_905219685.1 Barnesiella sp. CU968 | reverse complement strand
CCGCCTTATAGAGAGCCTCCTTTGCAGTCCATGCCATCACATTCGCAAGCACATCCGATGCCGGAATCATTTCAAGCTCTGCCGCAGAAAGGAATTTCTCCCTCACCTTCAAAACCTGCTCCCGGTCTGTACGCTCCGCATCGATACCCATAGCCGCCCTTTCCGTAAACTCAGACAAATCCACTTCAGGAGTCGGCGGCAATGTGGCAACGGCAAGAAAACGTCCGGTATGCGTAATCGAGATTCTTCCGTTCTCTCCGTTCAGAAAAGGCGCGCCGTTGCGAAAATGGCCTATCTCCCGATATACTTCGCGCCCGTTTTCCGAATAGACCTGATATGCCATCTCCCTCCATAGCGACATCGGACGGTTTTCTCCGCCACAGATCTCCTCGACCTTAATGCCGGGAAGAGTGTGATGACGCCAGTATATAAATTCAGTTTCCATATGAATATGTTCAGTTGTTTTCACCTACTCTGCATCCCCGGATCTCACAATGCGCAGACTGACCTTTACAATGCGGTGTCTCTCCATTTTCATAACATGGAAATGCATATCGCCCAACACAAGCGTCTCCTTGGTGGTCGGGAAGTCTCCCTTTATCTCCAGCAGGAGACCCGCAAGAGTCTCCGCATCGCCTACATCTCCGAGCGATTCCTCCGCGATATCAGTCACGCGGCAGAAATCGGTGAGTGGAATCTTGGCATCGAAAATATATGAATCGGGTCCTATCTTCTTATACATGGAGGTGACATCGTCATACTCGTCGTCAATCTCACCTACAATCTGCTCGATTATATCCTCAAGGGTGACAATGCCCTGTGTGCCGCCATATTCATCCACAACTATGGCGATGTGTATCTTCCTTTTACGAAAATCCTCAAGAAGATCATCAATCATCCTTGATTCAGGAACAAAATACGGTTCTCTCAGAAGACTCTGCCACCGGAATCCCGGGTCCTTGCTGTCGATATACGGCAACAGGTCTTTACTGTAAAGAATACCGATTATCGAATCCTGGGAGGTGTCGTAAACCGGAATACGGGAATACCCGGATTCAAGAATGACCTTCATCGCCTCTTCCCATGAATCATGATATTCAATTGCCGTCACGTCTACTCGGGAAATCATGATCTCATGAGCTTCTATCTCTCCGAACGAGAGGATACCTTCAAGCATCTCCTTCTCCTTGCCGTCGGAAACATCGGAAATCTCAAGAGCCTTCTCAAGTTCATCGGTAGATATGTTCTGCTGCTTTTTGGTGACTATCTTACCCACAATGCTTGTTGACCGCGCCATGACCTTCGCCAGCGGACCGAGCACGGTATAAAGCAGACCTATGCCCGGCACTGCCGCCCTCACCCACCACAATGTGCGTCCGCGAGCCACAAGCTTCGGAAAAATCTCTCCGAAAAGCAAAAGCAGGAACGTCATGAATACAGTCTGGAGCAGGAAGTTGAGCAGAGAACTGTTGAAGACAACTGTCTGCGAAATGGCAAATGTCAGAAGCACTACCATGGTGATATTCACCAGATTGTTGGAGATAAGTATGGTTGCCAGCAGACGCTCGCTGTCTTTGATGAAAGACAACGCCTTGCGGTCTCTGGGCTGCGTGGAATCTTCAAGCTCTTCAATCTCCTGAGGCGTAAGTCCGAAATAGGCAATCTCGCTTCCGGACACGAAAGCCGATGCCATCAGACAACAAAAGGCTATGATTATCAGCATTATCCATGCTGGCCAACTTTCAGGAGCATGAAAACTTATTGCCGGCATTCCGGCTTGAGTAAGCAATATCATTAGGCTCGCCGCAGGCGAGCCCGGTAAAGGATCCGAATCCAATTTTATCAAAGTGTTGGTTAATACATTGCAAATTTACTGCTTTAATCAGTCATATGCAAATTATTAATCCCCTTTCTCCCGTTCCCCTTTCTCTTACCTTATTTTATGGTTTCTCTTCGGAATCACAATCCACTGTCTTGTCTTCAGCCACATACCAGATATACCCTTTAACATAGCTGAATCTGCGGGTGCTCTTCAGACGGAACACATAGTCGCGCACCTGTCGCCTGTATTTTCTATGCGATGCGGAACTGCCGAATTTATAATCTATCACCACAGCCCCGCCATCGGGCATAAGCATGACCCTGTCAGGACGACGCGGACTGCGGTGTCCACCGATTATAGAGCGTTCGTTGACGGCACGCGCCGAACCGTCGAACCATCCGGCAACCTCCGGTAATGACAGTTTCGACTTAAGAAATGCCTCTATCTCTTCCGCTTTTTCAGGCGAGACAAGACCCTGACGTCTTATCCGCGACACCGAGGCATGGATATCTTCTGCCGTATACACACGTTCCATAACAGAGTGAAGTATATTTCCTTCAGACCTCGGATCGGAATTTTCTTCCTCGAATTCCTCTGCATCGACCACAGAAGGCACATTCTCTTCCCTGTATCTCAGGAAATCAGGCGTGACTCTGGCTGTGTAATCACTGACGGTCCCCACAGGACACTCCTCCTGCTTCCTCTTAACCGGAGAATGCAGATAAGGGACACCTGCCATCATTCGCGTCTCATTGGCATCGGCTTCCATAAAATCCCGCAACATGACCGATGTTGACAACGCATCAGATTTCTTCCCTTCCGTGCAGAACACATACAGCTCATGAACCGCCCGTGTAAAGCCTACATAGAGTTTGTTGAGCGAGTCCATTGTCACCATATCGATATAATCTCTGTATTCACCCTCATGTAAAGTGCCTTCCATATCGGAAGATGTGTCAACCGGCAGATACGGCGGCAATTCTCGACCCGTCAGTTCCACCACCTCCGGTCTCACCCACCGCCATTCCGTCTTGCCTTTAGGAGCTGTCAGAAACGAGCATTGGGCGAACGGTATCACCACACATGGGAATTCCAGTCCTTTAGATTTATGAATGGTCATGACATTGACAGCATCCATACCCTCCGGCGACGAGATCGAGGCTTTGATGCCTCTTCTCTCCCACCACTGCAGAAACGAAGCGATGTCCGAGGGACGAGACTCGCAGTATTCAAGCACAATATCCTGAAATGCCGCTATAAAGGGAGCGTCCCGACGACGCATCTCCGCAGGAATAAACGTTGCGGCGATACCCTCGACAAGTGCGGGCAGCGTGACTGCCTGCATCTCCGAAAGCATCCCGGCTATGGCATCCGTATCTGAACCGGAAGCCAGAAACAGCTCAAGCTGTTCGGGGGCGGACAGTTCGGGATGCCTCAGTGCGAAGACCCGGAAATTGCATTTTACCTCATTCCAGTCCGCCACGCCCTTGCGTGCCGCATCCTCGCCTTCACGCACCTCCGGTGCTGTGCCGCGACCTATGGTGGCAAGCGTGGTGAGAATAAGCTTTACTGACGGGGATGACGCCACCTTCAGCGATTGTTCGGATATAAATTCTATCTTTATACCCTCTTCTCCTGCTTCTGAGTTATAACGCGTAAACTCATTTATCAAAGCCTCGCCTTCGGCATTGGTATCCACAAGAAAAGCGATGTCTCCGAATCTGTACCCTCTTCCGAGAAGTTCCAGCACAAGCGCCGGCATCCTGGCGACAACGGCAGCCTTGGCATCCTCCTTCTTATCGGCTTTCTCTATATTTATCTCGACATATCCTGCTGAGCCGGTCTTATCCCCCTCTTTCACGGGACGCGTCTGCTGCCTTACGTTGCCATAAAGCGAACGATAATCCACAGATGTGTTTTCTCCCTGATACTCATCCGACAGCCGGGCTGTGAGAAAGGAGAAAAAACCGTTGTTGAACTCCACCACCTCCGGGTCGCTTCTCCAGTTGGTGTTCTCACTCGGAGCGTCTCCCAATGTCCGCACTCCGGAAAACTGTCTTTCCACCTTATCGGCAATCAATGACGGATCGGCATTCCTGAACCGGTATATACTTTGCTTCGCATCACCAATCAGCAGATTACCGTTGCCCCTGCTGAGACTCTCAGACAGCAACGGCAGGAGATTGTTCCACTGCATCCTTGATGTGTCCTGAAACTCGTCGATAAGGAAATGATTGAGGCGCGTACCGAGTCGCTCGTAGATAAACGGCGCGTCATCCTCTCCGATTATACGGCTCAACAGGGAATTTGTCTCAGCAAGCTCCACACTGTTGTTGTCTTCAAGATATTCTTTCCTTTTTCTGAGCGTCACCGACAAAAGACCGAGATAAGGGAAATTCTTTTTGTATAGATTCCAGTGTCTGTAAGAAGGTGATGAAAACTCCGCAAGCCACATTTCACGGGCAGCCGTCATTTCACGGTAAAGAGGTTCGGCGCGTTCATAAAACGCGGGATCCGCTTTTTTTCTTTTCAAATATGCCGCGCCTTCGAAAGAGGAATCTTTCAGAGGGGCGAAAGAGACATCGGTTGTTTTCGGCATGCGGTCCCATCTGCAACGCAGCGACTTGCGGGCATGATCACGGAATTTGTCCCGGGTGGCATCAGAACCGGCTGTCTCCATCAGCGACAACAGCCGCTCTGCGGCATCTTTCATTGCCTTGAATGGAGCACGCAAGGGAGCGTTGCAAAGGGCATCAAGCTCATCATATATTTCCGGCAGATCAGGGGTACGTTCAAAATAGTCCTCAAGTTCATCGCGAATCTGCTTGAAGTCTTCGTTCTCAAGTTTACCGACCGACTTCATGAAGCGATAATATATCGACTTGCCGTCATCGTTTTTCTGGAAAATATTCCATTTCTCGCCCGATTCCCTTCCCCGGTCCATCAATATGTTTATCCAATGCATCACACTCTCGGATGCCTTCTTCTCCTCTATATCGTTCAGCGTCGCGTCAATGCCGACCTTAGCGAGATATTCGGAATCAAGTTCGATGGCGTATGAATCGTTGAGGTCTGTCTCATAAGCGAAAGTGCGCAGCACGAGCTGAAAGAAAGAATCGATTGTAGAAACCTGAAATTCCGAATAGTTTTCGAGCAGAACATATAACGCCTTGCGACATATCCTGCTGAGTTCAGACGGCGGCACCCCCAGCTCCCGGCAGAAATCATCCATATAATCGGGTGATTTTCCGGATGGAGGGAAAGCAAGGGCATCAAGTTTCTCCACGATACGCTGCTGCATCTCGTTTGTAGCCTTGTTGGTAAAGGTAATGGCGAGTATATGGCTTAGCGAGTCATTCAGTTCAGGCACGGTGCGCAGTCTTCGGCTTCCATTATCCTGACGTATTGTCAGATAATACCACAGATATTTCTTGGCAAGTGTATAAGTCTTCCCCGAGCCGGCAGAGGCTCTGTGTAGTTCCAGAAATTCAGCCATTATTCAAT
>NZ_CAJMXD010000206.1:0-5327 GCF_905219685.1 Barnesiella sp. CU968 | reverse complement strand
AGGTAGCACCACCCACACGGCGTGACTTGACCTCCACCTGAGGAGTCACGTTCTCAAGAGCCTTTTTCCAGATCTCAAGCGCTGTCTTCTCCTCGTTGGGCATTTTTGACTTCACAGTCTCCAATGCGTTATAGAAAATAGTGAAAGCTGTGTTCTTCTTTCCGTCAAACATCAGATGGTTCACGAACTTTGTCACTTTGACATCGTGGAAGACGGGATCGGGAAGAACAACCCTTTTCTTTGGCTTTGCTTTTCTCATTTTTGCTTGTTTAATGTTTTTGTTTTTGGCTGCTTTTGCAATCTTCAACACCGCTCTCTTGCGGAGTTTACTCAACCATAGCCATCCAATAAATCAAAAACTGTTGGTTTACGATTTGATTGTTAATGTAAGATCAGCTTGTTATTTCTTAGCTGCTTTAGGACGCTTTGCTCCATATTTGGAACGACGCTGAGTGCGACCCTGAACTCCGGCTGTGTCAAGTGTGCCACGCACGATATGGTAGCGAACACCGGGGAGATCCTTCACACGACCACCGCGAACCATCACGATAGAGTGCTCCTGAAGGTTGTGTCCTTCTCCGGGAATGTAGCTGTTCACTTCCTTGCCGTTCGTAAGGCGCACACGCGCCACCTTTCTCATTGCCGAGTTAGGCTTCTTAGGGGTGGTCGTGTAGACACGCACACACACGCCGCGGCGCTGAGGACAGGAATCCAATGCGGGCGACTTGCTCTTGTCTTTGAGAACAGTGCGTCCTTTTCTTACTAATTGCTGAATTGTTGGCATTCTTAGTCTCTTTTTTTGATTTATTTGGTTTGTAACTGTTTGTCTTATGCTTTAGCCCAAATCCCATCATACACCATTATGTGTACTAAACAATTGAAACCCAATCATTTAGACACAATAATCGATAAATTCGCTCCTAAAGCGATGCAAAAATACTAAAAATTAGCGTATTAGCCAAAACTTTTCAAAAAAAAATTATTTGAAACGCGCGGCAGAACGATAAATAGTATCAAAGATTCTGCGGTCAACATCGGTAAGCGCAAGTCCGCGCCTCTGCATCACCATTCCCGCCGTATCCATAAATTTATCAATGCTGACATTATCAAAGCCGCCTTCCGGAGAACCGCTGGAGAAACTCGGAATAAACGTACGCGGAAAACCAGCCCCGTGAAGATTCACTCCAACCCCTACAACCGTAGCGGTATTGAACATCGTATTGATCCCCGCTTTCGAATGATCACCCATTATCAGTCCGCAGAACTGCAGATCCGTACGCATGAACCGCTGGGTATGATAATTCCATATACGGATTTTAGTATAGTCATTTTTAAGATTGGACGCATTCGCTCCCGCACCGAGGTTACACCACTCTCCTATGACAGCGTTCCCGAGATAACCGTCATGCGCTTTATTACTGAAACCGAACATGACAGCATTATCAAGCTCACCCCCTACCTTGCAGTAAGGACCAATGGTAGTTGAACCATATACCTTGGCCCCCATCCTGACAACAGCATTGTCACACAAGGCAACGGGACCGCGCAGACACGCTCCCTCCATGACCACGGCATCCTTTCCTATATATATAGGACCATTCTTCACATTCAGCACGGCTCCCTCCACAACGGCACCATCCTCTATATATATACGAGGCATCCCCCCGGACGACTCCACCGAACCGATAATCGTCACCGAAGCATCAGGCGCCTGCCCTTTGCCACGTTTCGCCAACAAATCATAATCGCGGCAGATTTCCTGACCGTTCTCTCGAAAAACATCATAAACATATTGTATTCTCGACACCTCGTCACCCTCGACCGAGGATTCCGCAGGATCAAGTTCACCGAACTGCCGGAGACTGCCTCGGAATGCGACAAGCCCACTGCGGTCCCTAAGAGCCCCGCCGGATTCAAGTGCCAACACCCGCGCCGCAAGATCCTCATCAGGAAGCACGTTACCGGCGACAAAAACGGCCTCCTCATCAGCCGACACGGCAACAGGAAACTTCTCACCAAGATATTCCGTAGTCTTATACGAATAATTTCCCGGCAGATAATGTTCCCACTTTTCACGAATAGTCATTATTCCCACCCTGAAATCCGCGACAGGACGAGTATACGACAAAGGAAGAAGATTCTCGAAAGATTCAAAGGTGTCGAAAAGCACCACTTTCACCTCATTGTTCATTGAATCAAGATTAGTTCTGTTTTTGAAACAAAAGTACTTAAAATTCCCCAAATACACAACCATACGATAAAAAACAACAACGGCACACAATTTCACAATTGCCTGCCGCTCTGTGATTTTTTAAACTTTGCCGGCTTTCACAAGCAAACGTCAGTCTTACTCAACCACTAACTTACAAATTTATATCACTATTACTTAAAAGATTTTTTGACTTGCCATCTTTATCACTACCGGAAGAACTCCGGCTTTTTACATTGCAAAGTTAATTCAAATTTTGAAATAATTCAAAAATTTTCACTCCAAATTTATCAAAAATTTGTTAATTTTTTCTTTTTTACACATAATTATTCTATTTTGCCCTCAATAACGGGCAAATAATTGCACAATGCAGAAAACCCGGGTTTTGTTTTTAAATTAATATGCGTATATTTGTCTGCAAATATGTTTTAGATGACAAAGAGAAGATAAGAATTCAATCACATATGAAAAAGAACGCACAATATCTTGCCAACCTGAGGTTGGCTATGAAAGAGCACGCTATCGACTGCGTGATCATATCCGGAACAGATCCCCACCAGAGCGAACTGCCGCCGATGCACTGGCGTGGAAGGGAATGGCTAACAGGATTCGAATCGGAAAACGGAACAAACGGTACGGCGGTAGTCATGTCCGACAAGGCTTATGTATGGACAGATTCGCGCTATTTCATTCAGGCAACAGAGCAACTGCGGGACACCGGTTTCGAGATGATGAAGGAAGACGGACCTGATGCCGTGAATCTAATCGACTGGGTTACGGAACACCTGAACACCGGTCAGACTGTAGCTATCGACGGAATGACATTTTCCATATCATGGACACAGCGACTCGAACAGGAACTGAACGACAACGGCATAAGACTCAACGACCGCTTCACACCTTTCGACACCATATGGACAGACAGACCCGAACGTCCCAAAAACAAACTGTTCGTGCATGATGAAAAAATCGTGGGTGAAACCACAGACAGCAAGATAACACGTCTCATGCAGGCGGTAAAAGGAGAACTTGCCAACGCAATCCTCCTCTCGGCACTTGATGACATCGCATGGGCAACAAATCTGCGTACGGCAGGCGACATCGCGTTCTCCCCCATTTTCGTGGCATACCTTTATGTTGACGACAACCGCAGAATCCTATTTATTGACAAGGAAAAACTCAGCGTTGAAGTCGACGCACATCTAAGCAGATACGGCATCGACGTCATGCCCTACGACTCCGTACTGGATTTTGCCGCGACACTTCCCAAAGAGACAAGACTGCTGATAGATCCCGAAAAGACCTCACGCAGTCTCTACGACAGCCTGAGCTGCACCCCTGTGTTCGGAGGGGGTGATGTCGCCAAACTCAAAAGCGTCAAAAACGCCACCATGATAGAAAACATAAAGACCGCGATGCGCAAAGATGGCGTCGCCCTGACCAGATTCTTCATGATGGCAGAACGTGAATACCCGCAGGGAAAACTCACGGAAGTGGGTCTCGGCAAAGAATTGCGCGCGCTGCGCCTTGCCGACGCATCATGCGTTGACGAGAGCTTCGCACCGATTCTCGGATGGAATGAACACGGTGCCATCGTGCACTATGAAGCAACCGAGGAAACCGACATTCCGATAACAGGCAACGGTCTGCTTCTTGTGGATTCCGGCGGACAATACACTTATGGCACCACAGACATAACACGCACCATCGCACTCGGCACTCCGACTGCAGAACAACGCCATGATTTCACACTCGTACTGAAAGGACACATAGCTTTGTCACGTGCCGTATTCCCCAAAGGGACACGCGGCACACAGCTCGACGCACTCGCACGCCAGTACCTGTGGGCTGAGGGAAAGGCATATTATCACGGCACGGGACACGGTGTCGGATTCTTCATAAACTGTCACGAGGGTCCTCAAGGCATAAGACTCAACGATGTGCCCACACCTCTTGAACCGGGAATGATACTCAGCAACGAACCGGGACTCTATCTTGAAGGGGAATACGGCATCCGCACAGAAAACCTTTTAGCTGTGGAACCGTTCGAGACCACCCGGTTCGGAGATTTCTACCGTTTCGAGACACTCACCCTCTTTCCATATGACACTTCTCTGATCGAAAAAGAGATCATGACTCCCGAAGAGACCGAATGGGTAAACGCATATCACCGCAAAGTATATGCCGAACTATCGCCCCTTCTTGACAACGAAGAGCAGAAATGGCTTGCCGGGAAGTGCAAAGAAATATAAATTATAAATATGGATATATATTATATTAATGAGCGACACGGCATGAAAGCCTGAAACAGGAAACCAGACCAAAAAAAATACGAACAACAAAACATAAATAACAAACAATGGCATTGATAAGATCAGTAAGAGGCTTCACACCTGAAATCGGGAAGCATTGTTTTCTGGCGGAAAACGCCACGATTGTGGGAGACGTCGTCATCGGAGACGAATGCAGCATCTGGTTCAACACCGTATTGCGCGGCGACGTCAATTCAATCAGAGTCGGAGACCGCGTCAACATCCAGGACGGCAGTGTGCTTCACACACTCTATCAGAAATCGACCATAGAAATCGGCAACGATGTCTCTATCGGACACAACGTGGTGATACACGGGGCAAAGATACACGATTACGCCCTTATCGGCATGGGAGCCGTTGTAATGGATGACGCTGTTGTCGGAGAAGGAGCCCTTGTGGCGGCAGGCTCCGTAGTGCTCAGCCGCACACAGATAGGACCCCACGAGATGTGGGCAGGCTCGCCGGCGAAATTCATAAAGATGGTAGAACCGGAAAAAGCGAAAGAGATGAACGTAAAGATAGCGAAAAATTATCTTATGTATTCCAAATGGTATGAGCAAGATGCGGAAGAAACAAACCCTTCTGCCGATATCTTATAAATTTTTAGCGAATTTTTGTCAAAAAATTTTGTCATATTTGGAAGATTGTATAATTTTGCATCGCTTTATGTCGCCGGGGCCTGCATGTTGCCTTCCGGAGACGAGCCAAATAATTAACAGAAACTAAAAATTAACAGCACAAAACATGATTAGCGGACCAGTAAAAGAAGGCGAAAACAGCGAGAAAGCACGCAAGAAGTTCAAACG
>NZ_CAJMXD010000205.1:0-5331 GCF_905219685.1 Barnesiella sp. CU968 | reverse complement strand
GAAATTTTCGCAAATTTAAGGATATATTGTCATATCAGCAAATATAATAAACCAAGTTTATGTTAATATATGGACATATCTGGGAATTTAATGTTTTTAAACAGATTTAAGTATTATTATTGTAATTGATAAAATTCTTATATTTGCAATGTCCATACAAGGGAGCGGTGCAGCGCATCCGGACTTAATACGACAATTAGAAAACAACACTTAACATACCTTAGATTTACGCGATCATGAAAACAAAACGACTTTTACTCGGTGACGAGGCGTTTGCATTAGGTGCAATCAATGCCGGTCTGTCAGGCGCATATGCATATCCCGGCACACCGTCCACTGAAATAATGGAGTATGTGCAGACAAATCCTGTGGCAAAGGAGCGAGGTATACATTCCCATTGGTCATCAAACGAGAAGACAGCAATGGAAGAAGCTCTCGGCATGTCATTCTGCGGTAAGCGTACATTCACGTCAATGAAGCATGTGGGTCTGAATGTGGCCGCCGATCCTTTCGTCAATTCTGCAATGACGGGAGCGAACGGCGGTCTTCTTGTCGTGGCGGCAGATGATCCCGGAATGCATTCGTCGCAAAATGAGCAGGATTCGCGTTTTTATGCTGATTTTGCGATGATTCCTGCACTTGAACCTTCAGATCAGCAGGAGGCTTATGATATGGCGCGTGCGGGTTTTGAACTGTCGGAAAAATTCAATATCCCAGTTCTTTTCAGATTTGTCACACGACTGAGCCATTCCAGGGCTGTAGTCGAAGTGGATGACTCTCCCTCGGCAGAGAATGGAAGAAGTTATCCGGATAATCCGAAACAATGGGTTTTGATGCCTGCAATGTCTAAGATTCGCAACAGACAACTTATATCTGATTATGAGTGCTTTATAAAAGATTCTGAAGGGTCGGCATACAACAGATACGAGGAGGCTCCACGTCATGAGCTGGGAATAATTGCAAGTGGAATCGCTTACAATTATCTTAAAGAGGCTTTTTCCGGCGATGTTCCTTTCCCGACAGTTAAGATCAGCCAATATCCGTTGCCAAAGAAGCTGATACGCAGACTTTATGATTCTTGTGATGCCATCCTTGTTCTTGAAGAGGGGCAGCCCTTTATAGAGTCAAGGTTGCGCGGCCTTCTTGATACCGGGAAAAGGATTTATGGCAAACTGAGCGGAGATGTGGTTCGTGACGGAGAATTGTCGCCGGATGAGGTAAAGACAACAATAGTCCGGATAATGCCTTCGCTTTCAGTTCTTAAAGCACCTGAAAAGAAGGAGGTCTCTGCAACTGTCGTGTCCAGACCTCCGGCTTTATGTCAAGGCTGCGGGCACAGAGATGTGTATTGTGCGCTTAACGAGGTGCTTGAGGGATATGATAATGCAAAGGTTTTCGGCGATATAGGGTGCTATACACTCGGTTTCCTGAAACCCTTCAACGCCATAGATACCTGTGTTGATATGGGCGCATCGATCACTATGGCAAAAGGTGCTGCGGATGCCGGACAGCATCCGGCTGTGGCAATTATCGGTGATTCAACTTTCACCCACAGCGGAATGACCGGTCTTCTTGATGCAATCAACGAGAACACCCATATGACGGTGATAATATCGGATAACCTGACCACCGGAATGACCGGAGGACAGGATTCTCAGGGAACAGGAAAGCTTGAGGATATTTGTCTTGGTCTCGGCGCGTTGCCTGAACATGTGCGTACAATAGATTCTCTCCCTAAGAATCACAATGATATGGTCAGGCTTTTCAAGGAGGAGATAGATTATCCTGGACTGTCGGTAATTGTTTCCAGACGTGAATGCATTCAGACCGCACGTCGTCACGCATCAGCAAAAAAACAATAGTGTCAAATCATCACAAAAGAGTAACATATGAAAACAGATATAATATTGGCGGGTGTCGGAGGTCAGGGAATACTCACTATCGCCACAATTCTCGGAGCTGCGGCACTGAAAGAGAATCTGTTCCTGAAACAGGCAGAGGTCCACGGTATGAGTCAGCGTGGGGGTGACGTGCAGTCTAATCTCCGCATAAGTTCTGATCCAATCTATTCCGATCTTATACCGCAGGGCTCCGCAGACCTTATTGTCTCGCTTGAACCTATGGAGGCTTTGAGATATGGTTCTTATCTTTCTTCTGACGGATGGATTGTTACAAACACCAATCCTTTTGTCAACATAGATAATTATCCGGCGATAGATAAAGTCGAGTCAGAACTTGAGGCGAGCGGCAATGTAGTTGCTTTCAATATGGATGAGACAGCAAAAGAATTGTTGTCTCCCAGAAGTTCAAATATGGTGCTTCTGGGTGCTGCATCACCATTTATAGATATAAAGAAAGAACTCATAGAAGAGGAGATATCACGTCTTTTCTCGTCAAAAGGCGACAAAATTGTAAACAGTAATCTTGAGGCATTCCGTGCCGGAAGAAAATATACAGAGAATCTAATTAAATCCAGGTAATATGTTTCCGTTAAGTCAAGAAGCAATGGCGGATGCAATCCGTCGGCTTTCCATCATGGATCTTTCATCGGCTACAATCCGACAGATATGTTCTCTTGCAAATGAACTTGAAAAAGATGCAGGGGAGGGAATGGTTCATCTAGAGATAGGTAATCCCGGACTTGAAGCAGAGAGCATCGGGGTGGAAGCGGAAATTTCTGCGCTTAAGGGAGGTATAGCCAACAAATACCCCAATATAGCCGGAATCCAGCAGTTGAAGCGCGCAGCCAAGGATTTTGTCAAAGGATTCATGAATATTGACATTCCTGAAAAGGGAGTAGTTCCGACCGTAGGGTCGATGCAGGCAAGTTTCACGCTCATGTTGCTTCTTGCCCAGCGTATACCGGGTAAGGATACCATGCTGTTTATGAATCCCGGCTTTCCAGCACAGCGAAATCAGGCAAAATTATTGGGAATAAAGGAGGCAGCCTTTGATATCTATTCTTTCCGGGGAAAGGCTCTGGAGGAGAAGCTTGAGAGCATGCTTAGGGAAGGTAATATCACCGGAATTATTTACAGTAATCCCAATAATCCGGCGTGGACGAATCTGACAGAAGAAGAACTTGAAATAATAGGACGTCTCGCAACAAAATATGATGTGATTGTATTGGAAGATCTGGCGTATTTCGGAATGGACTTCCGTACAGATATAAGTACTCCGGGCGTAGAACCGTATGTGTCGACCGTCGCGAGATATACCGACAATTATATATTGATGCTTTCCGGTTCCAAGATTTTCAGTTATGCCGGACAGCGTATCGCGGTTGTATGTATGAGCGAGGCGGTTTACGACAGACATTATAAGTTTCTGGAAGAGTTTTATGAAATGCCAGCTTTCGGAGATGCCTATATTTACGGAGTGCTTTATTGTTCGTCATCAGGAACGGCTCATTCCGCCCAATATGCATTGGCGGCAATGATGGCGGCTGCAGTGAGGGGAGAGCTGAATTTCGTGGAGCATTGCAGTGAGTATGCCCGCAAGGCAGCAAAAGCAAAGGATATTTTTGTCAGGAACGGTTTTCATATTGTCTATGACATGGATGGAGACCAGCCTATAGCCGACGGCTTTTTCTTTACCGCAGGTTATCGTGATATGACCGCGGATGAGTTGCATAAGGAGTTGCTGCGATATGGAGTCGCATCTATATCGTTGTATTCAGCAGGAAGCACACGAGATGGCGTTCGGGTGTGTGTGTCTATGATACCTGACGATATGGCTTTTGACAAACTTGAGAGATTCCTGAGTAAATTTAATGAAGATCACAAATGAGCGAGATTAAATATATGTCTGCGGCAGAAGCTGCACGATTGATAGAAAACGGAGACCATATATATATTCAGGGATCGACTTCGATACCGGAAGTTCTGGTTGATGCGATTGCCGACAGAGGTCATGAGCTGCGTGATATAACAGTATACAGTGCGTTTGCCGTCGGTCGGAGACCATCGCCTATATGCCGCCCCGAGTTCAAAGATGTATTCTTTGTTGACTCTTTCTTTGTTTCGAATTCTTTCAGGGAATGGATCGCGCAGGGATACGGCACGATGACTCCCCGTTTTCTTGGAGAGGTGCCGGCATTGTTCAGAGACGGCACATGCCGTGTGGATGTCGCTCTTATTAATTGCTCTCTTCCGAATGAAAGGGGAGAGGTTAGTTTCGGGGTGTCGGCAGATCTCGCAACGAGTGCTGTTGAATGTGCAGACAGAGTCATAGCACAGATAAATCCCCATGTCCCCTTCACTCCTGGAGACGCGGTGATACATATGTCGCAACTGTCAGCAGCTGTGGAGGTTGATGATCCATTGGTGGAGGTCCCGACAGCGATGCCTACAGAGCAGGAAATAAAAATAGGCAATTACATCGCAGAGCTGATTCCTGATGGGGCGACCTTGCAGATCGGTGTCGGAGGAATACCGAATGCGGTGATACGGGCTTTGGAGAATCACAAGAATCTTGGATTGCACACTGAAGCGATGACAGACGGTGTGTTACCTCTTCTTGAAAAAGGAATTATAGACAATTCCCGAAAAACAGTTTTGCCTGGAAAATCTGTGGCATCTCTTGCGTTAGGCTCCAAGGCGTTATATAAATTCCTTGACCATAATGAAGACGTGCTCTTTAAGGATGTCGCATGGACAAACGATCCTTTTACAATTGCCAGAAACCCCAAGGTCATGTCAATCAACTCCTGTCTGGAAATAGATCTTACGGGGCAGGTATGTGCCGATTCCATCGGCAAGAAGATTTTTTCAGGAGTAGGAGGGCAGCATGATTTTGTGTATGGAAGTTCGCGCAGTGAGGGTGGTCTTTCGTTTCTTGCGATGCTTGCCACTACCGCGAAAGGCGTGAATAAAATCAAGCCGGTTCTGACAGAAGGTGCGGGAGTTGTGACGACACGGTTCCAGACAAATTATGTGGTGACAGAGTATGGTGCTGTCAATCTTCGGGGGAAGAATCTTGCGGAAAGAGCAAAACTTATGATTTCAATCGCCGCTCCTCAATTCAGAGAAGAGCTGGAGCGTGAGGCACGAGAGCGTTTCGGTCATTCATTTTCAAGAATATACTGATATGTCGGGAGGTGAAAAACTCCTGTCTTGACAGTTTGTGCGAATGTATTACTTGGCGGGATGACCCCGGCAGACGCCATCTGTATTAGATTGGTTTTAACGGAGACACACCGTTAAAACCAATTTCTTTTTACGGCGTTGATAAATTAAGAGGAAAAATAGTTAATTTCCCATCTTTTACAGTCCAAAAACGAGCAAACCCTTTTGTACATTGGCGTGAAGCCATGTGCAAAAGGGTCTATAT
>NZ_CAJMXD010000204.1:0-5331 GCF_905219685.1 Barnesiella sp. CU968 | reverse complement strand
TCCATAATTCAAATTTTATGGCAAAGTTAGGAACTTTACAGACAAGCTTAAATACGCTATCGCGGACGGTTGTACCATTAAAACGTGATTTTATCGGGGCTAAAATAGACAATGATTTATTCCTATACCTAACTATACCAGAGTTCAGGGACGAGATTAGGCAATTACTAAACGATATTTTTTTGACGGATACATCTGCTTCATTTTCTGATAAAATAGGGTTGCTTTCTCTTATATGCATCTTATGCACTGTCGCATAACACCATTGACTATGAGTATGCTGGATGCAAATCACTCAATGACCTGACGAATACACATCTCTTCAATAGTTTATCTTCATAGACAATTTAATATGATACTATTGGCGCGGTCGACGACGGAGGTGTCGAGGCTGGCGAGGTAGATTTGGGTGGTTGCTTCACTATCATGGCTCATGCCCTCCGAGATGACTGAAAGGGGGATGCCTTTGGCTTTGGCGGCGGAGGCCCAGCTGTGACGAGCGACGTAAAGGGTCAGCGGGATTTGGACTCCTACCATCTTGGCTATCTTCTTCAGGTTGTGGTTGATGTTGTAGCCCATGTTTCGGTAAGTGCATCGCTCATTGGTGCCGGGATTCTTGATTATGGGGAGCAGGTATTCGGTAGCGTTTTCTGGGTACTTGTCGAGTATTATCTGCATTTCCTTTGTCCATTCGATGATTAGCTGCTGGCTTGTCTTGCGACGGCGATAGGTGACATATCCGTTTTTGAGGTCTGATTTTTTGAGAAATGCCATGTCGATGAAGCTCATCCCTCGGAGATAAAAACTCATCAGGAACATATCGCGGGCGAAGTCAAGTGACGCATTCAGCGACAAATCCAACGCCTTTATTTTCTTGATAACAGGCAGTGACAAGGCTCGTTTGACCGTCTTGTCAACGCCGGTGTAAACNTGCTTGAACGGATTGCGGTTTTCGATGATGTCATCTTCAACTGCTCTGTTATAGACGGCACGGAGTATGCGTGTGTAGAAAGATATGGTGTTTGGTGCAACGCCACGACTCTTATGCCATGCCTCGTAAGCCTCCATTATCTCGGAGGTGAGACAGTCGAGCATTATGTCCTCGTCCTGTCGGTAATTGTCTTTAGACGCTTGGCTCGCCAAGAACTTCTTGAAACTGCTGAGCGCAGACTTGTAGGTCTCGGAAGTCCTGACCTTACCGTTCTGTTTTAGCTTGACGATGATACTTTCCATGAAGTTGAACAGGGAGTATTCATTAGCGTAGCGGTTGAACTCATCTATCACGTCATCGGCAGTGTATGAGGGACCGTTGGCATCAAGCTTTTTGTCGATTTTGTTCAGCCTCTCAACATCCCAACGGATGCGCTCACGGATTGAGAGGATAAACGCCTTGCGCTCACTTTTTTGGTTGGTGGTGACCATTGAGCGGGACTCATCCCACTCCGAGGTAAATACTTTGTAGTCCGAAGGGAGTTGTCGCACCTTCCTTTCGTGGATAATCTGATAGTAGATTGTGCCCTCGTGGTCAGCGACAGTCGAAGGCCGGAACTTTACTTTTATCGAAGCCATTGGATTCTGAATTTTAACTGCCTTTAAGATATATTGAAGGGATGCATTTTTGAGATGCATCCCTTCAACTCACGAGATAAATGTAAAATTTATCCGCCTATCCGGTGCTGGTGGAGGAAGGCGTCGAGGTCGGCGCGGCTGACGTAGATTTTGCGACCTATCTGGGAGAAGGGGATGAGGCGTTGGTCGCGGTAATTTTGCCATGTCTTGGGGGAAATGCCGAGGAGCTTGCGGGCCTCTTCGGATTCTATCCATTCGCTACTGGAGTCATCGGCGTTGCGTCGGGTGATGAGGTCGATGATTTGCTCCAGCGTGGCATGGAGGTTGCGCCATTCTTCTTCCGGCACTACGAACAATAGAGTTGATGGGTTGATATTTTGCGGGGTGCTTTGCATTAGAGCGTGAGAGTTTTGATTCCATCTACAAAGAAGATAGAACCCGGTTGAAAATTTAGTTGTCTATTCGCATGACCGCTCAATCAACTGAATACGCAACTACCTGACCACTCAATTAACTGGTCACACAGGCGATTGACTGATTGGTTGAAGTGCTGACTAATCAGGTCTTCAACCAATCAACCGGTTAATCGCGCAACTGCGCAGTCAGATGATTGGGTGGGCGATTTATTGGGTGTATAATCAGTTGGGTGAAGTATCGACTGAATTGCCGAGGGACCATATAGGCGGCAGCAATCGACGGTCATAGGGGCGGTAACATTTACCATCCACGCATAGGCGAGAACCTATTGCGCTGAAAATCAGTGGAGACTTGACGGAGATTCAGTTGATTGACTGATTAGCCAACCACACAGTGCTCGCGCGTGGGCTTGACCCACCGCTACCAGTCAATCACCGTCGGGTGTCATAGTATTATTAAGAGACATCTCGTATCATCGACCCGATTTGAGAGCCTCCCGTCGGAGGCGTTTCGTGTCGTTGACGTTGCAAACGTAAGGGATAATTTTTCATTCCCACCAAACATTTTTGGCCGGATATAGCATAAGGTTGTACATGTATATCACTATATACAATAGATATAGCCCCGTTTCCGGTATCGTTCCATCCGAAATATCTGCCCTCGACATCCGCACAGCCTTAAGGCAGACTACCACAGAGGTAATCCATTCAAGTTTTCTTATAGGAGAGTGTGCTCATTGGAGCACAGCAAGGTGTCCAAACAGTTACCGTTTGGATTTCGGGGAACTCTGCCGTTACCACGAAATAACCTTGCCGTGCCGGGGCTTGGGACTGCTCCGAAGTCGCTGTCCCCTTGTCTTCTTATAGTTTCACAGCCTCAAAGCATCCATTAAGGCATTCGCCAAATCAGATGAGACCATCCGTATAACATTTGTATCGGCAAGAGAACGGCCGATGAGGTTGACGCTGCCGTACCAGCCTATACGTTGGTCGATGACGGCGCATTGCATCTTACTCTCTGGCCGGTGGATGATGCTGAAGCCCATCGCCTGAAGTTCGGCTTCGCTATATCCTGTTTCAGAGATGACGATTGTGATACTGATACCACGTAATATAGTAGCGGCTAACAGGTCAATGATTCGAGGTGTTCGGTTCCAGCGCAGACGTGTTGTCGATATTACAATGCTTTGTTTGGCTGATACAAGGTCGTCATGAAATGGCCTTTCAAAATCCGTTGCATCGAAGATTGACAAGCGTTTCAGTTACGGCAATATCCGAAAGCATCTGTCCAAGAATCGCCCATTGCATCCGAACTCAAAATTGATGTATGCCGATGGCTCTGTGGTTCCGATAAACAATTTCCGAGGAGTGAGATTTTCGGGACAGTAGATTAATGACTACGTTGCCGGCAAAGCAATCCGCGTCGATGGATGTAAGGGAGAATACTCTACCGTCTATTTGAAATTCGTTCCGGAACTCAAAATGCCAAAAATATTTTCCTCAAATCCGGACGAGCCTAAGCAGACTGCAACTTCTTCCTTTGCCCCATCGTTCAGCCATACTCAGCAACCGCCCGCTCCCGAAGATGGATGCTGTTCAGTATCCGGAGGCGATACCGAAACATTCCCTGAATTCAAGGCGAGACATCCTGAGCTGACTCCCAAGCAAGCCCTCGATGCATGGCGAGCCAAACGCCGGGGCAAGCACCTCAACGGCGGCTTCCACATGTGACAGCAGGCCCTATCCAATGCCATCGGCAGCTCCAGCAGTTGCTGGTAGCATTTACGCATTCATTAATCTGATTTTGTGAATCTGACTTCTGACTTCGAAGTTTCTGACTTCGAAGAGTATTATACATGTTTCTCGGCATATTTGAATGCCATTCCAAAAATTCTTTGTAACTTTGTATCTTAAGTAACAAGAAACATCTGAACATGGTCGATACGGTTTAATTATACCACGGCAGAGATGCCACAAAACCAACAATCCTTCAAGCTCCATAGCAGTCGTTACAGGCTCGACCAGCCTTCAGATAACTGCCAATGGAGTTTTTCGTTTATTAGCTTGTAACTGAATGATAGTACAAACTATGACAAGAACAAAGGCGAAGCCTTTTCTGAAGTGGGCTGGAGGCAAGACTCAATTGCTTCCTACCATTGATTCATTCTTGCCGGAAACATTCCGCAACGAGGATGAAGTTACCTACATTGAGCCGTTTGTGGGGGGAGGTGCCATGCTGTTTTATATGCTACAAAAATATCCCAATATCAAGCGTGCGGTAATCAATGATATTAATCCTCACCTCGTAAAGACTTATAGTGTGATTAGGGATGAACCATATTTATTGATTGACGCATTAAATGAACTGCAAACTACATTTAAGGTTCTTGAGGATTACGACAAACAAAAAGAACTCTACCTTGATATACGAAGCCGTTTTAACCAACAACCTTTGACAGATATTGAGGAGGCATCATATATGATTTTCCTTAACCGGACTTGTTTTAATGGTCTTTATCGGGAAAATTCCAAGGGAGGCTTTAACGTGCCTTTCGGACGATACTCTAATCCGACTATTTGCGATGAAGATTTAATTCTTGCAGACAGCGAACTATTGCAGAAGGTAGAGATAATGAATGGAGATTTCTCCAATACTGCAGAGCATATACAAGGATATACTTTCTTCTATTTCGATCCTCCTTACCGTCCTCTTGATGCTACGTCAAGTTTCAATTCTTATGTAAAGGAATCGTTTGACGATAATGAACAGATACGCTTGAAGGATTTCTATTCAAACATTTCGGATTGTGGGTGTTACGCAATGCTCAGCAATTCCGATTGTAAGGGTCGGAATGCGGAAGATGACTTCTTTGACAGACTGTATGAGGCCTTCTTTATAGAGAGGGTCTATGCAAAAAGGTGTATCAATGCTAATGCTTCTAAACGAGGAGCTCTAACCGAATTACTAATAAGAAATTACGAAAACTATCAGGGAGAACCCACAAATCTTTTCAACTTATAAACCATGGCAGACAGATTCACCGACTTCATGAAACCACTGAAGGAAACCCATTTCTCTCTCAAAGATTATGTGGATTTTCCAAAGGTCGCAGCCAATGTCGAGGCAATATCTATAAAACTGAACCAGCTCAATTATCTTATTGGGCAAGAGGATATGGCTGAAGCAGTCAAACGGTTATGGGATGAGAACCCCAAAGTGTTTTCGGTGTTAGATGTGCTTATTGCAGTAAGAACAAAAGACAGAAAGAAGGCGATAGATGCTTATGGCAATATCCATTTGGTCAGCGACTACTTCAAATCGCCAGAACAGGTAAGGGAGTTTCTT
>NZ_CAJMXD010000203.1:0-5432 GCF_905219685.1 Barnesiella sp. CU968 | reverse complement strand
CCAAAGATCAGGGAGCTGTATGCCCAGCTTATCTTCGATTCTCAGGATCATAAGTTTCCGGATGAAACCTCGTCATTATGTAAGAATGCCGTGCGGAGTCTCGGGGTTGTCAACAGGGGCGACACAATAACCAGGCTTTTCAGACTTAACAACAATACGGATTCAGACCTGACACTGCAGGAGGTCACCCCTTCGTGCCATTGCGTGAGCGCAAAAGCTGATTGGGATGTCTTGAAAAGCGGAGAATATGCTGATGTCGAGATCATCTACGTAGCCGACACGATCCCGCAGCAGTTCCACCGCTATGCCGATGTCTAGTTCAAAGAGAGACAGAATCCTGAGAGGCTTGTCCTCCACGGATTCGTAAAGTAATCAAAATACTGACTAAAACTTAATCAAAATGAAAAAGAAGATCATCGCAGCCGCAGTGGTGGCAGTCATGGGTATTTCCACGTATGTCGGAATCAATGCCCAAAAGAGAGATGCAATGTCTGACATTCAGATGGCGAATGTCGAGGCATTGGTAAGTGGTGAAGGAGGAGACCTGATTCCTTGTCACAGCTCCGCAACAATAGATTACCACAGATCGTATACCGATTGTTCAAAATGTGAGAGAATTGAGAATTATAAAGGGACAGGCACAGAAGCAAGATGTACAAACTAATGAAAATATGTATTAGCACGGTTGCAATGTTTTTCATTGCAACCGTGTTTAACTCCTGTGGCAAAGATGGCGGTTCAGAAGAAGTCGGATTTGGTGAATTTAATACACACATAAGTCTTGTGGGTAAGCCTATATCCATTGGCGACTCCATCCCTGCAGTTATTGGTTCTGTAGCAGCAATAGAGGGTGGATATCTGTTTTACACATACGTGTCGGATTATCTATTACTTATATCTGACGATGAATTCAATAATTTCAGACAGATTATTAAGAAAGGAAATGGTCCGAATGAATTGTCTCAGGTCAGCGGCACATTTGGTCAGGAACTTGATGACAAAAGTTTATTGTCTGTTTTTGATCCCAATGCCATAGCCTTATATGGCTTTAATCCTGAGACTCCTGACTCAGTGAGTCTGTACTATGAATTTCCGGATAATTTCAGAAAGTATATTCCGAGAGAAGTAATCAAAATTAAAGATGGCTGCTATGTCGCACCTCGTGAGGATCGTGTTTACGGAATGATTTCTTTCGACTCCAAGACAGGAACAATAGAAGAGTGGCCGGTGGGTTATGACTTCAAGGATTCCCAAAATCCCAAAGAAGACATAATCTCTAAAAGATTGGTTGCATATTGTCCTGAAAACGGGATGGTTGCGGAAACGTATGGTTGTTTTCCAAGGATTATACTTCATAATGAACAAGGAAGGGTTATCAAGGTCTTGACTTATGACAATTATAAAGAGCGGGTTGACTCCCAGGGTATGCTTGCGGAATGTTTCATGGACATGCAAATGACTTCCAATCATATATGGATATTGTATGGCGATCCACATATGGATAATCAAAGTCGGATCTTCATTGTTGATTATGAAGGTAATGGGGTTGCAGAGTTAGGCATATCTCCGGCTCATCAGTTCGCCATAGACAGGAAAAAACGGAGGGTAATCGCAGTTAATCCCAATGAGGAAGAAACAGGGATTATGGTTTACCGGATACCAGATTCCATAGAAATATGAAAGCACGGTTTCGTTAGAAGTAGAGTGCATCTTTGTTCAAGCGGAGACGGAGAATACGTCTCATTGCCGGTGAATCAATGTTTTGTGACAAGGAATAACCGCCATGTATGTAGACAAAGATGGGATCCTGTATGCCTTCAACCCACTCGGAGACAATGAATATATCTATAAATATGACATAAAGTCGATGCTGCGGTAGTTTGAAGATCTGTTAAACTGATTATAATGTCTGAGAGTTTAAATAATAAAAAGTTATTGTTTTTAGTTATTCCGCTTGCTTTTGTCTCATGCGTCTCTGTTGAAGACACGTTGACGGATCAGGCAATGTCGCAGGCAGGATCAAATGCTTCGGAAATTGAGAAAGTGTTGAATTCCTATGATGGGGAGAAAAAAGAAGCTGCGGAATACTTGGTTCGCGGGATGTTGGGACAATATTCCTTGACAGGTCCGGGACTCGACTCAATCGAGCAACTATATAAAAAACTCCCTCAGCCAAACGGAAGATGGCAATTGGATTCACTGCAACTTGCCGAAGGGAAACGATATGAAATAATGCCACGCAACAAAGTGATGGATCTTAAGACACTCTCCGCTGATTTCCTATTGCAAAACATATCAGATTTCCAACATGTCAGTAATCTCAGGAGCTGGAATAAGAATTTTGAAAGAAAAGAACTTTACGAGACACTTCTCCCCTACAGAATAGGGGATGAGCCTGTTACAGAATGGAGGGATGCTTATCGAAAGGCTCTCGATTCCATATCTCCTGAGATTGACAAAGCCACTACCTCTGTAGAAGCCGCCAGATACATTTCCAAGGCAGTGGGTGAGATCCGTTATAATATACAACTGAACATTCCACATCGCTCGGCGCTCGCTTTACTTGATTCTCCGGTAGGATACTGCCGGGAAGAGTGTGATCGTACGCTCCATGCCATGCGGGCATTCGGGATTCCCGGTGCCATTGACGCAATTCTGGTTTCTCCCGATAACGGGACTTCTCATCAATGGACTGTAGTGCTTGATAATGTAGATCATATTTTTCGGATGTTTGACAATGGAAAATATCCGCCGACACGCGACAGTCTGCATTATGACGGACGCAGGAAGGGGAAGGTATATAGAAACATGTTCATGCCTGACAGGGACAAACTTGCAAAATACAGGCGTATGCATGATGCTCCTTATGAACTCATGAATCCACGGTTAAAGGATGTTACTGCGGAATATTTCGGACATAATGAAGCTAAAGTCAAAGTAAACGTCAAATCCGGCACTATATTTCTTGGTATTTTTACTCCGCAGGGTTACAAACCGATAGATATGGCAATAAAAGTCAAAAGAGGCATAGCCATATTTCAAGACATAGAACCTGATTTGATTTATTTCCCTATCATTCGCAATGGCAGTGAATATCGCACATGTGGAAACCCGTTCATGCTCGAAAGCAATGGCAATGTACACGATTTTATTCCCGATTCATACAGAAAAGAAACTGTGGCAATGAAACGAAAAATGCCTTTCTGGCTTCATCTCATCCGGGGAATGAGTTCGGTTGTGGGAATAAAAACTCAGACAGGATCGACACCAGCCGGACCCTGGGATGATGTCGACAGCATAACTTCTGTGCCTTCACACAATTTCTATCGTATTCCTGTGAACTTGAATAAGAAAAACAGGTATATACGTCTTTTGACGTCACCAATGCATGATGCCAGAATCGGCGAGGTGTTGGTGTCTGTGGATTCGCTTGCTTCTCAATGCGTTCCTTTGTCTTTAATAACTGACACTCCCTCTGAGAAGAAGAACAAACTTGTTGACAGGAATATTTTATCATGGACACTCATTGATAAAGATTCTGTTGATTTGGTATTCCGCATTAATTCTGATGAATATGTCAGCAGCATATTCATTATTCCGCAGAATGACGACAACTATGTCGTGCCCGGTGAAGAGTATGAACTGTTCTATTTCGACAGGAACGAATGGAAATCACTGGGGAAGAAGACCGCCGAGGGGTTCGACATTACGTATGACGTTCCGGCGAACGCCGTGCTGTGGCTTCGCAACCTCACAAAAGGGAAAGAGGAACAGATATTCATATGCCGCGATGGCAGACAGCTTTTCAACGCTGACCTGGGGGTTGCCAGACTTGAATTAAATTTAAACAGTTTCTAAGAGTATGAATATGTCACGAATCGTAAAAATTTTTGTTGTAGTCGTTTTGACGGGGCTTAGTTGTGCCTGTACGAACAGTAAAGAATCAGAGAGTGAAATAAAAGCTGTTGAGGTCGATTTGAATAAAGCGTTGCCATTGACAGAGAATGTCCAGAGTGTGGATGTAATGACCCNAAAAGATTCGGAGACCGGACACCTTCCGGGACACCTGTCCAAGGTAGTGTTCAGACGGGATTCAATCTTTGTATTGGATATGTTCAAAGACAACGGGTTNTATGTATACGATTCTGACGGAAATATTATAAACAGCTTTGTAAACAGGGGAGAAGGACCAGAAGAGTTCCAGGTTATAAGGGATTTTAATGTCACGTCAGACAATATAATACTGTTTGATCCCCGTTCTGACGAGCCGTTCATATTTCTTGACCGTGACTTAAATTTCTTGAGTAAAGACAAGATCGGAGATTGCGAGTNCCATTTCTTTTATGACTCCAAGAATGATTCGTGGTGGCTCGACAGAGGCAACGATGCATACGATGGCAGTGATTCCAAACTGATATATAAAAAAAGGTCAGGATCTAAAACAATATTGAAGATACCAGACAATCTTAAAAATATCACGTTTGGAATATGGCATTCTTTTACAGAACTGTCCGGGGACTCGCTGCTGTATATACCGGTAGTGGAGAATGTGGTATATCTCTGTGAGCCTGATAACGCCAAACCGTTGTATTGCCTTGATTTCAAGAGTAAATGGTATGAATTTAAACAAGNAGACAGGAATGAAGGAACTGTTAATCTATGGGACAGGATTGCAGAGGAGGGATATGTGAATACACTTGACATTCTCTCCGACGACAGAAACGTGTTGCATACCTTCAATAGCGGAGAAAGACATTATGTCCTTATCGTCAATACGGACACATATGCATCTCGCCTGTATTATCTGACTGAAGAGGAGCANGAAAACCTTGGAGACGCCGTNGCCTACCATAACGGACAAATNATCTTCGGAGTTCCCGGAAAGCTGGTGAAAGTCTCAATGAAAAGGGACTCGGACAAGTCGTGATTCAGAATTAACCAGAATGTGACATAATGCCGAATATCAACATTCCGTATAAGCCAGACCAATTTAATTTTTCCAACCACTAACAACCACGGAACAACCAGTCTTACATCTACACTCAAAAGGTTTTATGCATCCATAGGTGGTTGTTCTGTGGTTGTAAGTGGTTGGAGGATAAAAATATGGATTGGAATATAAAGCAACTTATGTTATTGGGCATATTTGTTGCCCATTTGGATAAATATGTATATATTTGCTTCCAAGTCCTGTGCATCTTATTGACAAAAGCAATTAGCTGTTTGATGCATATTGGATTTGCTAAAAAACATATATACATGTTTTCCTTAAGAAAAAACTATCGTCTAATACCATTATTGCTTCCATTAATTATATCCTGTTCGGGCTCTAACAAGGAGCAGCGGGACATTGTTGCAGAATTGGCAGGCAAGGAAATCGTAATTCCCGGTGAACTTGGATTTCAGGTAGGTAATATCCCCGTGGATTACGA
>NZ_CAJMXD010000202.1:0-5436 GCF_905219685.1 Barnesiella sp. CU968 | reverse complement strand
ATGACAATATTAAACCGGAGTATCTTGATAAGGTTAGGGAGGTTGGTGAAGCTTTAAAAGTAATCCTGCACAAACTACATGAAGAGAATCCGAGGTTTAGCTACCAACTTGTAATCGAAGGAACTGCTGCAATAAAATGGGACCAAAAGGCAGCTGGGACATACAATCCTGATAATCAGGAAATGTATTGGCTTAGTTATCGTCGCGCTCTTGCTCTCTATAACAAATGGCGTTCACAAGAATTAAATTTGAGAAATTATAATACGGAGATTATCATTGCCGGAAGTGGCTTTAATGGAATAAATCGTGATAATCGTGTAGAGGACAATAACAAGCGATTCATAATCCAGATTATACCCAAGGTTTCACGACCCAATCCAGAAAGTAAAAACGAGTAAGAATCTATGTCAATCAGAATTTCAATACTTGGTATCTTATTGCTTGTAGGCATGTCAATGTCTGCTCAAAAAATATATTCTGTTGATCATGAATATCAAGCAGATATTAAGGTATTTGTAGTGGATTCCGAGTACAAGGCAGATCTTATTGTTTATAAGACGGATAAGGAATATCGTGCGAAAGCCAGCGAAAACAAAGGTATCTGGTTTATATGTCCTCGACAATATCAGGCTGATAAAAAAGTGTTCTTTGTTGACCGAGAGTATCAGGCTGACCTCAAAGTATTCTTTACCGATAAAGAATATCGTGCTGGTTGGAAGAAGAATGACAAGAAACCTTTAATGTATTGATTTAGACATGGCTAAATGTAAGTATTGTGGTGAGTCAGCTGGGTTCTTCTCGCGTTCTCATAAGGAGTGTGAGGAGAAGCATACTCGTGGAATTGATGGAATGACTCATCTGATGCGTCGATACTTTAGCGGAACTATTTCAGCCATTGATTTCGGAGCAAAGCTTTCTCGAAATAGAGATCCGTACTTCTTGAGTGAGGATGATATTGTTACATGTGCGGACAATGTTATTGGAGAGTTCGCAGATTCACTTCGACGCCCATTTAATTCAGATATATTACCCAAAATAAAGGGATTCATATCAAATGTCGGAGTGCCTTATGCGACGCTTAATAAAAATGGCACTCTTGATAGATTATCCCTAAAGCTATTTCAGGGATATGTCGTGGATTTCTTTGCAAAAGGTGTTCCACTCAGTCAAATATCAATAAGTACCGATTCCGTAACATCCGTTCTTCCTTTGAGCCGACAACAACGTGATGAAGCATATTACAACGTATTGAACAAGGCCGCCGATAAGTTTATGGCAGATGGTTGGCTGGCGGACAATGAGCAAAGGATGATAGAGTCATACACATCTTCTTTGGGGATTGCGTTAAACTGTCTTCCTTTGCAGTATCAAACCGAGAGCCTTTCTCGTATAGGTCAGGCTATAGTTCTAAAGGATTTACAACAAGGGGCACTCCCTAAAAAGCCATTGACTGTCCCTGTAATGTTGGCTCGTGACGAGGCTCCACTGTGGGTATATGACAATATCACAATGTTGCAAGAAAAGATAACCCGAGAGTATGTCGGAGGGAGCAGAGGAATGAGCTATCGAATATGTAAGGGACTGACGTATCGTACCGGTTCATTCAAAGGACATCCGGTTGAAAGAAGTTTCATGGAGACTATTGGCATCGGTCAACTGGTTATAACGAACAAAAACCTTTTCTTCCATTGTCCTACAGCAAGTGTGAAAATCCCTTATAAAAAGCTTGTGGGAGTAACGCCTTACTCAGATGGTCTGGAAGTCCATAAAGAAGAGGCGAAGCCTAAACGAACTGTCTTTCAAGGTTTCGATGCATGGTTCATTATGAATGTTTTGAATCAGGTCAATATTTGATTAGTCAAAGAGCGAAGGAGTATCATCTTTGGGAGTCGTCCTCTTTGCTTTTGATTTCTTCTGAGTCCTTTTAGGCATTTCGTCTGAAGTTAGATTGGAAGAACGAAGAGTGATTTCTTCTTCCAAATTGGGGTGTGGGTAGTTACCTTCAATATAGAGCTTTACCAATCCGGCATGTGAAAGAGGAGTCGAAAGATTCCGGAAATCAAGATTCGTGTTGTAGTCAAGCAGGACAATATCTGTTTCTTCTGACTTTTTCTTTATCTTATCTACGATGTTTATGACATCGGGAACATTCTCCAAAACCCATTCATAAGAAGGTAGATAAATGAGTATTCTTGCTGAAATATAATCCAATAGTTCCGTTCCATATATCCCTTTGCGGTGACCTTTCGGATACCCAAGTCGTCTTACCGTACGTTTAAGATTCCTCATGGTATCATTCGTAAACGAATCCATGCACACATCTTCGTGTTCAAAGACTTTAAGCCCTTGCCATATACCTTCTACGCTCATAGCAGTAGCTCCGTTGGAAAATGGTATTGGAATATTTCCGTGTGGATAAAACGGGCTCAACTTCTGTGCGTAAGATGATTTAGATGTAATATCCAAGATGATTGCTCCGGGATAGTCTCTAAGAATATTCTCTTCCTTTCTTTTCTTGTTGACGACGTAGATCATTGTTAGTATTCTTAATATGCTACAAAACCAAGCTCATTGAGAAGAGAGCTGTATGTCCTGCGGAAGGAACTGCGCTCTTCATTTGTGATTAGTCCAAAATTGCGTGTAATATACATTAAATCGTTGAAAAGAGCCATATCGGCAATGGCGCTCTTCATTGGATCGACAGATTTTGTGTACCCACTTACAAGCTTAGCCTTAGTCATAGCCTTGAAACGCAAAGCTGCGTCGGGATTAGACAATGTTTTGCAGGAACTGAAATGGACTATACGGCCTTCAAAGAAGTTTCCGGCAATTTCAGCAAGGTCATCAAGCTCCACATCTTCATCTTCAAGATGAATGGTCGCTTCATTGCCATGACACGCGAAATAAATTATTTCGTGGTCCTTAAATTCTCTTTTTGTGGGCTTGAAATAATCAAGATAATACAGAAGGTCTGCTTTATGCAATATATGGCGATATATTACATCACAATTATGATACTCTTTTAGCCAGTTCAGCAAAGGTTCGGTTTTGAGGTTAAACCGATTATCCTTTTTGCATGAATTGTATAGCCATTCAGCTTCAAGACAAATTATATTGTGAGCGTTCTTTTTCATTCCTGTGGTATAAGTGAAAATGCTGTTATGTGAGAATCAACTACGCCCGACAATACAGGGTTATTTATCATGAACTTGAAAAGAGCGTCCAGTCTATATGCCACTCGCTCCCAAGTCATACCTTCCGAATATTCAAAGAAGTCAAGTGGGAATAAAGCTGCAAGCTGTGTAATTGGAGACGGGTCAATCTGCTTATCAAGCCATTCATACACGTTAAGTAGAAAGTTGAAACCGATAGACAGTAACGTGGTTTCAGTGTTAGATGTGCGATAATTGTCAAATAAATCTCCGTGTCTAATAAGATACTGCCATGTCAAAGTTACAATGGAGTATCCTCGTCTTACAAGGTCTAAAAATGTTGCACATCGCTCGTCCGTTTCCATTCCATTGGCTTCATGGCAACCGTCATCAAAGAAAGCTCTCTCCGGATATTTCACTCCGAACTTTTCCCAGACGTCTTCATCCAAAACCTTGCGGTCATTCGCTATGAGTTTGAGAGTCTTGTCATCTCTTCCCTCATCGAAGAAATATCGCAATGCCCTGTCAAATTCTCCACCGGGTTCGACCGCATCGAACAGTGTAAGACACGATTTTAACTTCATCGCATCGACGTCCCCCATGACATATTCTATGTCTCTGCCATAGTTATGTTCATTTAGAGTGCGGACAGCATTATATAATCTGTTACGCAGTTCCTCGTGATTCAAATATGCGTAGGCTTCATAAAGTGAACATATGCCATATCTGTTCGACATCTCCGAGCGCCCGAGACCACGCATTTGAGGGAATATAAACCATATCCAGTGGCTCTCTTTCTCACCATTCTCTAATTCTTGAATGGCAGTTTGATAATTGTCATTATCATCCTGTGCCTTGACAAATCGCTCTAACTCAAAATCCATAGTTGATTAAATTTTACGTAGTGACATTATGATGGCGAGAGCCGGGGATTGAGTGCGATTAACATAATTGCGTAATGCGGTAGTAGTCATTGGGGTTGTTCCCCTTAAAATATCGCAATAAGCCTTATATAATCCATCAGTCTCAATCTTGAACTCTTTTAGAGTGGAGAGTCTTGTACCGACTATATATCTATCATTGGCTGAGTCAATTCGATAAACAACTCCCGACACGCTTTCTACAGCACCGAGTTTCTTTATTCTGGATATGAATTCATTCTTTTCCATATTGTCTTGATTGAGATGGACATATAAGCCTCATAAATTACTGCAAAGATAATGAATTTTCCCGGATTTTTCGTTGTCTTATCGGAAATAATCACTAAATTTGCACAATCCGCAATACCTATAGCAGTATTTACAATGGGAAAAGAATTAAACAGACTGAAAGTGGTGCTCGCTGAAAAGAGGCGCACGAACAAATGGTTGGCACAACAGCTTGGCAAAGACCCTGCTACGGTGTCTAAATGGTGTACTAATACAGCGCAGCCTTCACTTGAAACATTGTCCGAGATTGCCATGAGTCTTGAAGTTGACGTAAAGGATTTATTACAGTCATCAATCAGAAAACTGGATTATTAAGATGGACAAAGATGGATATGGCAATAAACCTAAAATGAAGTAATTTTGCATATTATGGCTAACTATGACATCGACAAAACACAGTTGCAGGATGAGGTTGTACTTGACGACAACCAGCTTGTCTGTGTCTTGACCAATTCTATAAAAACCGCCACCGAAAAGGAAATTCTTCTCCAGTCTATTATCAATCAGATGGACGAAGAGTATGAATTTGACCTTTCGGATATGAGGCGCGACTTCTCTTTCTCTTATGAAGATGATGAGGGAAAGAAGAAACGTATGACTATAGACTTGGCTATATTCCGTCATGGAGCAGAACAAGAACCGGAAAATATAGAACGTATCTGCATTGTCTATGACTCAAAGGCGAAAGAGGGCGATAAAAAGAAAGGCGTAGAGGCTACTCTTCATAAGGCGCTCCAAGCTACAGGCTGCGACTTCGGCATGTGGACTAATGGAGATAAACAATTCTTTGCCTACAGAAAAGAAGATGAAATTGGCAATGAACTAATTGAGGATATTAGCGATTTTCCCGGTTGCGATGAAACTATAGAAGATCTTGAAAATATGGGCGACCGTGCCCAACCTCGCAAGGCTGCCAATGATACCCTCATCCGCACATTCAAGCGTTGTCATGATTATCTCTACGGCAACGAAGGAAGAAAGAAAGATGCGTTCTGGGAACTCCTCAATCTGATTTTCTGTAAAATTTTCGATGAAAAACGCCGCTTTACAGATGCCGAGAAGGGGTTCAGCTATCG
>NZ_CAJMXD010000201.1:0-5438 GCF_905219685.1 Barnesiella sp. CU968 | reverse complement strand
TACAAAAAGTAAGCCCAACTTCTGCCGTTCAGGAAGTTGGACTCGCCTTTTTATGGTTTAGCGGACAGTAATAATTACCAATCTTGCTATATTCATGAATAATAATCATGAACGGATGAGGCAAACGAAGAGTCAGGATGTTTTCAAGTGAGTCAAAAGAGTTTGGATGAATCTGTAAATTGAGCAATGGTTGCCATAGAAATTTGCGGAATGTCTTGAGCATACTTGAAGAATATCTTTTCTCTAAATAGAGTAAAAAAATCACACAACTTGCAAGCATCCCATTTCGTGAACGGATTTGGTTTAGAGCACTACTGAACATAAGTTTTACAATATAATTACTAATCGGGAATTGCGTGAGTTATTTCAGATATTTAATAAAACCATGGAAAAGGAATTTCATCATGAAATAAACTGCAACAGGTGTTTTTACACCTTCAATGTTCCTCAGTATATGCCATTGTTCCTTAATCATCGCCATCTTATCTGACGATCTGCTTTGTGGCTGTTCGCGATATAAAGCCAAAACTTCCCCAACATTATACGCTACAACATCTTTTTTAAGTATGTCAAGCCAAAATACAAAATCTTCCTTGGAAACATATTTGAATCGAGTCTTTCCGATTGTATCCCTTCTTATCATGACCGTAAGACAAGGAATGACGCAAGTCTCGATCACATCCCAGAAAGTAGCTTTCTGTGGCATTCTGACAACCCGGTTTCCTCGTTCTCCATCTGATTTTATCTTTTCGTAATCCGAATAGACGAAATCACATTGCGTATCCTCCATGAAACAGAGCTGTCTCTCCAGCTTGTCAGGCAACCATTTGTCATCAGCATCAAGGAAAGCGATATATTTTCCTTTGGCGTTATCGATACCCATATTGCGAGGTATTGTCGGAGAACCAGACGCAACCGCTGTCTTGAGATACCTGATTCTTGGATCCTTTGCCGCATATTCTTTTATTATACCAGCACTATCATCAGTGGAACAATCATCCACTATTATCATTTCCCAGTCTCCATAAGTTTGCGCCAAAACAGAATCAATAGTCTCGGAGATACAAACTCTGGAATTGTAACAAGGGGTGATGATTGAAACAGCACAAGTTTCGCTCGTCTGCATATATTAGAAAAATTTCAAGTGTATCTTATACCCAAAACCAGGATTATAACCGGAATACATAATTGAAACAGCTTGCTCTATAATCAAGCGTTTAAGATATTCAGACACTTGTCGTGTTCACTAAATCCACATATAGATCATTCCACATCTCAGCAACATGCCTCACATCAAATCTTCTGATGGAATAAAAAGCGGCTTTTCCCATTTCCTTTCTTTTTGACTTGTCAATTATAAGTGTTGAAATCGCGTCTGTCAATCCAGCTTTATCCAGATGGGAAACAAGGATTCCATCCTTACCGTCTGAAATCAGGTCCTCGGGACCGTTAGGGCATCGGAAACTGACGCATGGAACACCCTCCCTCATCGCCTCTGTAATCGTCATCGGAAATCCCTCGAATCTGGATGACACAACACAAAAAGCAGATTCCCTGTATTTCTCATCAATCGATTTTGTCACACCCTCAAGAAAGACACAAGATTCAAGTCCGAGTTCCTTTATCTGATCCGACAACGCCTCTCGTAACGTTCCCTTTCCATAAATATGCAATGTCCACAATGGATAAAGCCTGTTTACTTCTTTAAATACATCCAAAAGAATATCAAAACCTTTCTGATACTCCAGTCTGCCTACAGATATAATCTTGTTAGAATCAAGCGTTGACGGAGAGTTACAACCGAACACGACTGGATTTGGAATAGTAGACACATTTTGCAAACACTTCTTGAAGGATGCTGTATCATTCTGTGTAAGGCTGACAACCCACTTGAATTTTCCGTATATCCGGTTCCTAAGCATCCGCATCAATTTATTGTAATATCCATAATACACGTGTTCCACTGCAACGATTCTGCTTCTGTCAATGCCCGATAAATACGCCATAAAAGCACATGGAAATGATTGGGCTGCTATAATATCGAACCTATTTCTCTTGAAATATGCTTTTATTAAATTTAGTGTTTTGATTTGAAGCTTAAGTCTATGGAAAGAACCAGGACTCCCCGAATAAGGAGAGTCCGAAAGATACACGATTTTTATTTTGTCTGAAAATTTATACGGAGGAGTATCCTGAGTCCTGTAAATCGACACGATGGTCACATCATACCCCCAATTATCGGCAAGTTCAGATGCGATGATGGAGAGGACACGCTCTATCCCTCCGTTCATTGTAATATCTGAATAGAGATAGCAAAGTTTCATATCATTTAATAATAATTATTATCCAGCACCGGACTATCAATTACACGAATCACAGACCGTCTTTACCAATAATTGTGTCAATGGCTTTTATCAATGAAGCACCGTCATTCTGACTTATCTGATACGATACACATCCAGCTTTGAATCCTGCCTCTGCATCGGCTTCGCTATCTCCTATCATAAAAGATTTTGAAAGGTCTATGTTGTAATCTTCCGCTGCCCTTAGAAGCATCCCCGGTTTTGGTTTACGACAATCGCATTCAATTTTCAACTCAGGAATTTCTCCTTCGAAACCTTTATCCGGATGATGCGGACAATAATATATCGCATCAATATACGCACCGGATTTACCAAGCTCTGTTTCCAGTTTTTCATGTATATCATCCAGTTCCTTAATTGTAACGTCTCCACGTGCCACAACAGGCTGATTGGTAACTACTATTGCCAGATAACCCGATTCATTTATTTTGCGTATAGCTTCCGATGCTCCGGAAATAAGTTCGAAATCGTTTATATCTCTCAGAAAACCCACATACTTGTTTATAGTTCCGTCTCTATCCAAAAAAATTGCTTTTTGTCGACAAGAAAGATTTCTTGCCTTTACAATACCTGCAAGAAAATCCTTTTTCACACTCTCGAATCGTTCCGGAGTTCCCATATCCTTCACATACTCCGGACTATCATAACACGACATCATTCCGGTTCCGGCAAGAGGTTTCAACAGATTCCTGTCAAGATCAACTTTAAAAATTGTTCCATCATCCTTTTCACAACCAATCATGCTGACATCGATGTTACAATCATCCAGAATCTTCGGATTTATTACGTGTAATCCCGCATTAACCCGGTTTTTGTAATATAATGGGCGAGAATCCTCTTTCGTCAGCCAGGACATTACATTCCTATTCTCATCAGATATAATCAGTCCGCTGTCGTATGGATGGCTGTTCGGGTGTGTAAATAATGTTACCAGACTGCCTTGACGTTTATGAAAATCAACAAACCTCCTGAAATCAATATCGAAAATCGCATCCGCATTAAGCAAAAGGAAATCTTCAGTGAATCTATCCCTCAGTTTGAATAATGCACCCGCATTGCCCAATGGCACTTGCTCATTAAAATATTCTATCTTTACTCCAAATGGTTTGCCGGTAGCCGGTGAATTACCTGAACCATCGCCAAAATAATCCATTATTACATCACCAAGATGAGATACCGTTATGATTATATCATTAAATCCCTGATCCCGCAAACACTCAAGTTCATGTTCCAATACTGGTCGGTCATCAATTTTAATCATTGGTTTGGGAATATCATGGAACAGTGATGATATCCTTGTTCCTTTCCCTCCTGCCATTATTACAACCTTCATAAACTGTATTTACTGATATTTTTCTCCAAAAATCTCACGCTCGACAATGCAGCATATTATATGTCCTATCATTGTCTGGCATTCCTGAATGCGCGGGGTTGATTCGCTTGGAACCTTTATTACCAAATCAAAATTGTCCATTTCGCAAGGTTTACCGCCGGTCAGAGCAATAGTGAAGATTCCTTTGCCTTTACAGACCTCTCCAGCCTCCACTATGTTCCTGGAATTTCCTGAAGTAGAAATACCTATAAAGATATCTCCGGAATTTCCCTGAGCCTGTACTTGTCTGGCAAACAATCTGTCGAAGCCATAGTCGTTTCCGATCGCAGTAAGGATTGATGTGTCGGTGGACAACGCGATGGATGGAAGTCCCGGTCTGTCGAAATAAAACTTACTAACAAACTCTCCTGCAAGATGTTGAGCATCCGCCGCACTACCGCCATTCCCGGCAAACATTGTCTTTTTCCCGTTTTTATATGCTTCGACACATACTTCTGCTGCTCTTTTTATCAAATCCTGCAATGAGGAATCATTAAGAATAATCTCTTTGACTCTTGCACTTTCCGATATCTGAGATTTAATTATTTCTTGTACGGTCATAATATGTATATTGATTGGATATTGTCTAAACCCTATCGGTTTCATAAACCTTCCATCCATGCGCGCCATCTTCGGTAAACTGGAATGGCATCACAAATCCCGACAACTTTCCCAAGGCATCTATAACCATCTTTTTCTTTGTCGGTTCCACCATAAACATGATGAATCCGCCTCCGCCGGCTCCACTCACTTTACCGGATATGGCTCCTGCCGAAATGGCAACATCAAACGCCTCCTGTATCATAGGATTGGAGATTGCATTTGCCATTTTCTTTTTATTCTCCCATCCTTTGCCAAGTATGTATGCAAAAGAATGCATATCCCCTTTTAACAAAGCCAATTTCATATCAATCGCGGATTGCTTTATCTTATGCATCGCTTCAACAGCTTCGTTATTACCCTTTGATGTGTTTTCTTTTTGCTCGTTTATTATCTTGGCACTGCTTCTTGAAGCACCTGTAAAATAAAGTACAATGGAAGCTTCAAGCTCGTCAACTATCCACCGTTTCATTTTAAGAGGATTTACTATCACCAAATCCTCTTTTAGGAATTCCATAAAATTAAAACCGCCAAAAGCCGCTGAATACTGATCCTGTTTTCCGCCACTGAGATTGAGATCTTTTCGCTCTATTTCGTAAGCAAGACGTGAAGTTTCATAATCGCCAAGAGGCAATGAGAACCACTCTATAAAAGCCTTCAGAATACATACAACCATTGATGAAGACGTGCCGAGTCCCGACCCTATAGGAGCGTCATTATATGTTGTTATCCTAAATCCTTTCGGATTCAATTTATAATCGGACATTACTCGATTATAAACCCCTTTTACAAGAGAAGCCTCTCCATCAATATCCAGTTTCGAGGAAAGCGGAAAACTTTTAAAACAGCCCGCATCATAAGAATCAATTATTATCTCCTGCGTATCAAGCTCTTCGATCGTACAATAAGTATAAAGGTTTATGGTTGCATTAAGAACCAATCCTCCATATAAATCACTATAAGGAGACACATCGCTTCCACCTCCAGCCAATCCTAACCGCAAAGGTGCCTTACTTCTTATTATCATGATTGTAAATAATTTGACACAATATTTTTAAATTTATCAAAAACGACACTGTATGTAATTTTTTCTTTAAACTCAC
>NZ_CAJMXD010000200.1:0-5470 GCF_905219685.1 Barnesiella sp. CU968 | reverse complement strand
CGGCCCTCCACAGCACTACTATAATCCTCAATACCGATGAACGGCTCAAAGAACTTAGCCAACACATCGTTATTTTTTAGATTATGTTCATCCTGAGAACCATCATAGTTGCTCTCAAACATGACACCTCCCAGACGGAACCTTGCGCCATTGCGAGATTCAACATAATTGAGGTCAGTTCCGGAGTTCTCCACCTGACGGATAAACGCAGTCTTACCATCACCGGCATTTCCGGTAATGATTATGAGTTTATAATCACCATGTTTAATATCCGCCAGAAGTTTGGTGTCGAGGCGTGTCTGTGTGTAGGTCAGTTTATCAAGTATGTTGTCATTCTTGAATCCGGCGCGTGTTCCTGCATTGCCTCTTTCACTCTGGCTATAAAGAGAGTTGATGTAATCAACGATATTGTACTCCTCTCCATCCTTATTGTAAAATTCTACAGCAGAATCTATGCGATCGAGAGACTCAAAAGCCTCCTGCATCTCTTTCGCATTCTGGAATCTATTTTCCTTCCGTGTTTCGCAAGCCTTCATAATGAATTTTGCGAATTTATCGGATATGTGGTGATTCCTTTCAAGAATATTGACCGGAGTTTTGTCAAGAACAGGGTTCTGACTGCTTCCCCAAGGATAGATATGACTTAACAATTCGTAAGCCGTAACTCCGAGTGCAAACGTGTCAGCACCCAAGTCCCAGTTCATCTTGCTTCCGACCGTCAGGTCAGGGGCTACATAACGATATGTGCCGACCTTATGACGGTCACCTTCCTTGTTTGTGGCAATATTGAAGTCGATGAGCACGAAAGAACCGTCCTTCCGATACATTATGTTTTCCGGCTTGATGTCGCGGTGTATTACCGGTGGTTGCTTCTCCTGAATATACACAAGTGCGGAAAGCATCTGTCTCAAGAACTCCTTTACAATGGGTAATGGCAGAAATGTATCACCACTTGCATAGCGGCGAATATCAGTTCCATCCACGAAATCCATGAGAGTAAAGAACAAGCCTCCATTGGTAGTTCCATTGTTACGGAATCTCACAATATTGGGATGACTCAATTCATTGAGCGCCTTGAACTCATCAACTGTAGCCTGTGGGCTTACACCTTCTTTGAATATTTTGGCTGCATACAGGGCACCGGGCTGATATTGATGCTTTGCTTTGAATACCTTAGAGAAGCCTCCTTCGCCAAGCATTTCACCAAGCACAATATCATTGGTAATCCGGTCTGTCGGTTTCAGGTCATCAAGATTTCCATTAGCCTCAGGTACTGATGATTGTTGTGTATGGGCGATGATTCCATTTTCAAAAATGAATTGGCGTATCTCGTCAATGTTAGCCCATCTTTCGATGGGATCAACTACTATTGTCCTTTCGCAAAGATCATCCACCCATTTCTCGACGTTGGAATTAACCGCCGAAGGAAGCGCATCCTTCGGAAGTTTGCCACCATTCATCAACAACTCCTTAAAGTTGTCAAACGGCAATTTCTGTCCAGTCATCAACTCATAGGCAAGGACACCAAAAGAATACACGTCGGATGCCGCAGAGTAATCACCGATAAACACATCTTCCGAGGTGTAGGCGTTCAGGTCGAAATCCTCCAGATCTACGGTGACATTGAAACTTGCATCATCATGTGCTTCATTGTATGCCAGACCGAAATACGCAAGAGCAGCTCTGCGGTCAGGCTGTATAAAAATGTTCTCGGGACGAACATCTCGGTGAATCACGTTCTTTTCATGGGCAAGAGATAAAGCCTCCGCGACATTCAACAGTATCTGAATTTTATCAATTTCTGTGAATGTATTGCGAGCCATCTCACTCCGTAAAGAACGGTCATCCTGATAAGGCGTGATTACATAATAATGGTTCTCCTCTGATTCAAACCGACTCNNAATTNTTACACCGGTGTTATCTGGCAAATAATCCTCGGTAATCTCGCCATTATGCACCAGCTTTTCATGCTTTTCAATCTGACTGGGAGACATGCCAGCTTTGTTCAGAGCATAATCGCGGACTTTATACTTTTTATCGANAGGAAGCTTCTTATGACAAAGGTATTCTATATAATCATCAGTGGTATCAAGAATTTCGTCGATAATCATACCGCAGACATTGGTACGGATATGTGTGCGACTAACGCTGCTGCCCATAAGATAGTCCACGATGTCGAACTGGTAAGACGCGATCGCACCTGCCGGTACATAATGAGGCAACCTATCCGGCTCCTTGATGAAGTTGATAAGTTCTTCATTGAGCAGGAATGTCTTGTTATCACTTGCAGACCCGGCCTCAAAGCCTGATTTGTTTTGGTTGAGGTTGCTGAGGGTTACGATAGACTCAATCCATGCGGCTTTCCATCTTCCGTCCTTACGCTTCAGATAGTCGCTCAGGACTTTACCTTTGAATGTTACGCCCTTTATGGGATTCTTTATCTCGCGGTCGTTATGAAACCATGCACTGTCGTATGCTTCAAGACGGCCTTTATAATCCTTGTTCTCAATAAGATATATAGCATGAGGCGCGACCACAATGCAGTCGCACTCCATGAATTGAGTACCTCCATTAGGATTGATATAGGGATATTCACCATTCGGTATGATATAATAGCTGTCAGGCAGGTTGACTTGGAGATAGTCAAACAGATGTTTCTCTCCGGCATTCACCGGTCCTGTGCTATGTATTGGCGTACAAAGTTTTGCCATTGGTATGATTTGGTGTTATCTATTGTTCTAATTCCATTTCTCAATCTCAGCCTCCACCATTGCGATGGCTTTCAACTCTTTGACGTTGGCATGATGGCGTTTAGTATGCGCGTCTCTCACCATACGGTCAATCTCTTTCATGTCCTTATCAGCCAAAATAGGAACTGGAATACTGAGAAAGAGTTTATTTATTGGATGACATATTTTTGTTCCGGCCTGTGTTCTCCGTATTAAACGGAATCCATAATCAGAATTAAGCCAACAATATAAGTATCCAGATGGGACCTTATCGTTAACTCTCATTCTAATAAAATGGCTTGACAGAAAAGCTCCTTCCAAATCTTCATTAGCATATACGGCTCGACAAAATGTTTCATTTTCACCGAGGGTTCCGTCACTTGCAATTAGGACTTCTCCATATTTAACAAGATTGTCAGTTTTAACACCTCTGCGCGATATGTATTTACCAGTAATAATCGTGTCAAAGATGTCTTTCTGGTTGATGAGCATAATGCCACAATGGGGCTTTACTTCAATACTTGGAGCCCCAGTGGAGGAAAATGTTTCACCACCCTCAATTACATCCTTTATTGTTAGATGACCTTTCGGGATAGAGGAGATAATTGCTTTAATACGCTCTGAGTTATTAAAAGCATTAAACGTAACTGCGCCAAATTCAGACACTTTTCGAGCAAAGCAGCTTGGTTTGCGAGTTGCACTATGCTGACCGAAGTAATCATAATCCTCCGGCGTTAAAGTCCTCAGTCCAGCTTTTTCTTTTAGAAGTTTGTCCGCAACTTCTAACTCGTACATAGCTTCATCTCTTAATTTTGACGAGTCTTGTATGAGTTGATTAATCTCTGACTTAAATGAGTCCGGGAAATTGGGGATAGGAATCACTTCAACATTTTCTGGCTCGATATGCTGTATAACCGACCCCGAAGTCCCTTGTGTTAGCATTACATAGCCGTACTTAGAAGCGAGATATGCGTATATTAGCCCAGCCCCCAGGATGTTATTCGGCTTGAGCCGAATAACATCCTGGGAAGCAAGCTTCCCAGCATGTTGCGCGTTTGTAAACGCGCAGTTGCCTATCGTGCCTGAGCACGATATAAGAATCCATCCTGCTTGCAGGATTTTATCCGGAATATCATCAGTATATTTCTTTGAAATGAGTTTTTCGTGAGACAAATCTCCTTTAAGCATGGCAGAACTACCTAAAAGTGTTATACCAGTCTTAGGATTATCCACATATACCCGTTTCCAACGACCGGCATGCCAAATTCTTTCGGTTACATTGCCTAAATTCAAAAGAGGATAAGGAGAAGACAAGATTCTCTTTTTTACAATCTGAGCCTCACTTAAATGGTATGAACCATCTAAGCGAGAACGACATTCTCCCACATCTGACAATTTGATCTTACCGGCTATCATAGTCCCATAATCTTTTTNTATTCCNCTGATATTTCCGGCAGGTCATCATCAAGCCTACGCACTCGTTCTACTCGACTGCGAGTCACGAGCTCACCATGACGGTTACGGGCAGCCCATTCTTTCTGAGTCGGATATAGGATTTCAGCTCCATCATCGTCTCTTTTGTAGATTGGATTGCCTCTGCGGTCCTTGCCAACCTTCTCGGCTATAGCCATGAATACCTCATAATCTTCCTTTTGACCGAGTTCTATTCCGGTCTTCTTCTGTAAGAATAGTAGTGATGCCTGCACACCTACCTGCGGCAAGAATGTCTCAACAGGCAAATCAATGGAAGCAATCAACTTGAATTTTGAAAGTATCCATTCACGAACCTTCTCGGTATTAGGGTTGCTTAGGATACCATCGGGTAAGACTATAGCCATTTTACCACCCGGTTTCAGGAAATTATAACATTGCTCTATAAACAATCCTTCTGGCGATTTTATCCACGCTGATAGTTCATAGTGTTCAACAATGCCCTGTGCAACCTCGACCTTTGAGCCAAAGGGAGGATTTGTAAATATCATATCGAACTTGCCGAAGGCACTGTCTTTAGCCGCATGTTGGTCGCATGTGGCATAATCGCCTTTATGCTCAACACTTGCCTTGACAGCTTCATTTATACGCCCGAGATCGGGTAATGAACCATTTGGATATTCAAGTGAGTTGATGTTGAATATGTTGCTGTGTCCGTCACCGGCCATAACCATATTCATCTTAGCAGCTTTCTTAAGATCCGGATCAAAATCGAATCCGAATATCATCGACTCAGCATACTTACGAACAATCTTATTGACTGCTTCATCAGTATTTGAGAGAGCCTCAATCTCTGCTTCTGAACGATCTGAATATATGTTACGGGTTATCTGACGACGCACATGATCAAGTACCATTACAAGGAAGCCTCCACTACCACAAGCCGGATCAAGCACACGGCAGTTCTGATTGGGATTCATAATCTCAACCATACATTTGATGATATTGCGGGGAGTAAAGAACTGACCGGCTTCTTGCTTTAGTGTATTGCTTACGATAGTTTCGTATGCTGTACCTTTGACATCGACGGTGGCATCGAGGAAGTTGTATTTGGCTATCTGCGATGCAACATAGGAAACACCACGGTCGGAAAGGCTAATCTGTTCGTTACCGTCGAATACCGTCTTGAAAAGGTCATCTTTTTTCAGCCTCTCGAAAATGTCTTTAATCCGCCTGGCGACTGTAGCCTGACCTTCGGGGGTGTTCTGTTCGGTAACGCCAACCCAGAACTGGCGGCGATAGCTGAACCC
>NZ_CAJMXD010000199.1:0-5477 GCF_905219685.1 Barnesiella sp. CU968 | reverse complement strand
ATCGTATTGTCTGTCATGGTTCCGGATCGTGACGGAAATATGGACAATGTGGTTCTGGGGGCGGATTCGCTTGAGATGGCGAGAACACTTGCAAGAGACTGGTATATCGGTGCTTTGATCGGTCCTGTGGCGGGTCGTATTCTTGACGGAAAATTCCGAGTGAAGGGGAAAGATTTCGCATTGCCTCTTAATTCGGTGCCTAACACATTGCATTCAGGAGTTGCAGGATTCCATACTGTTATATGGGAATCTGAGCAGACAGCGGAGAATTCAGTCTGTCTCAGTTACAGATATAAGGACGGAGAGGCGGGATTTCCCGGAAATATGTATGTTTCCGTTACGTTTACAGTTACGGATGACAACGCGTTGCGTATAGATTACCATGCGACTGCTGATTCTCCTACGTTGTTTTGTCCGACACATCACGGCTATTTCAATCTTGATGGTATAAAGAAACCTATGTCTTCGATCGAGAACCATCAGATTGAGATAGATTCCGACTTTTATCTTCCGACAGATGTCAATACCAACCATACAGGAGAAATTCTCAGGGTCGAGGGTACGCCATTCGATTTTCGCAAGATGCGAACGATAGGAGAGAGAATAGGAGAGAATCATATCCAGCTTCAGTATGGTAAAGGATATGATCATGTTTTCGTTTTGAGGAAGCGTGAGCATAAGGAACTTACACATGCCGCGAGACTTAAAAGCCTGCATACTGGACGTGTGATGGATGTGATTACCTCAGAAATCGGAATGGTCATGTATACGGGTAATTATCTGGATGGTGTGGTGGGTATGGATGATGCCGTTTATACACATCGCTGTGCGCTGTGCCTTGAAACCCAGTGTTTTCCAGATGCACCCAATAATCTTCATTTCCCATCGGTAGAGCTTCTGCCGGGCAACGTATATTCTCAGACATGTATTTATAAATTTTCAACAGAACCATGAAAAAGTTATGTATATTTTTGTTAGCTGTGGTCTCATCTGTCGCGACTTTCGCGCAGGTTGACCACAACAGACAAGGTCCATTGAATGACAACTCGTTCAATATCGTTCTACTCGGAGATCCTCAGAGTTATACGAAGTTCGATTATAATCAACCAATATTCGACATGATGATGGCATGGACTCAGCATCATCTTGACACTTTGAATGTGAAGGCGGTTCTTTGCACCGGCGACCTTGTAGACCAAAACGAAAATATCGTGCCTCCGTTTCCCCGGTTTGGAAATCTTCCGAGTGAGATGCAGTGGGATTTCGTATCGCGGGAGTTCGCGCGACTCGACAATCGTGTGCCATATTTGATCTGCACGGGCAATCATGACTATGGTTATCTGCGTGCTGAAAACTCCATGACCCGTTTCCCCGAATTCTTTAATGTAAGCCGTAATTTCACGCAATGGGACAAGACGCTTGTGGCGTCTACAATAAACCGCAACGGTCAGCAGACTCTTGAGAATGCGGCAATGGAGATTTCCGATTCTGCATGGGGTAAGATTCTGATAGTGGCTCTTGAGTTTGCTCCGCGTGACGAAGTCATAGAGTGGGCGAAGAATCTTGTTGACTCCGAGCGCTTCAAGGAGCATAAGGTGATATTGCTGACACATGCTTATATTACCGGTTATGATGCACGTCGCTATGAGTCTGTGGGATACAAACTTCAGGATGTAAATTCCGGAGAGCAGATATGGCAGAAACTTGTATATCCGGCAAAGAATATAGTGATGGTTCTCTGCGGACATTATGCTGTGCCCAATGAGCGATATGACTACACCACCGGATTCAGAACTGATAAGAATTCAGCAGGACGCAATGTTCACCAGATGATGTTCAACTGCCAGGGCATCGGCGGAGGAATGAGCGGCAACGGCGGAGAGGGCTTTCTTCGTCTGCTTGAATTCATGCCTGACGGCAAGACAGTGGAAGTTCGCACATACTCGCCGCTTTTTGGTGCTTCAGGACAGACAAAGCATCTGGCATGGCGTAATGAGTCATATGACAGATTCTCATTTATTGTCAATTGAAAGATATGAAAACTGGAATTTTTAAATTAATTTTATTGTTTATGCTTATAGCTTCTAACAGTGTCTTTTCCCGGGGAGAGGATAACCTCGATGCTAAAGATTGGATTGAGAGCGGGATATGGAGAAATGGATTCAACGTTGATCCGGATGTTTCCGTGAATATTGATGAATTCAAGTCGCAGTATGAAAAAAACAGAGAACTATGGGATGCTATGTTCGGATTTCTTGCCAAAACGGATCTTAATGCGCTTGCTATCGGAAACCACGACATAATGAAGGGCAGATGCTGGGTGACAATAAGCGAGTATGTGCCACGTCTTGCAGAGAATGTGAAAGTGGAGAGTCACCGCAGATTTATAGATCTTCAATACACGCTTCAAGGAAATGAACTGATGGGACTTGCGAAAAATCCTGAAGTATTGATGGAATATAACCCCGCTCGCGAGGTGGCGTTCTGGACATCAGATGATATATCATATTATAAAGCAGGACCAGAGTCATTCTTTCTCTTTTTTCCTTCAGACCTTCATCAGCCTTCTGTTAGAGATGATGGGGCGGAAGAAAAGAGCCGCAAGGTAGTAGTAAAGATAGAATATGTAGGAGATTGAAATAAACGGGAAGATTGAAGGAATTTAGCTCCGGCTGTCATTTTGAGTTAAATTGTGTTAATAATAGTTATATAAAATTAAAACGGCATACAGATGATGTATGTATGCCGTTTTAATTTTATATATTTGCAAACCATGAGATTTTATGGGACTGATTGGCTTTGACAGCGTGTAGAAGCGGTAGGTAAGCATGCAGAGCTTTGGCGTTCAAGCTCTATAATCGCAAGATCGTCGAACTATAATTGGCGAAAATAACAATTACGCTCTCGCTGCGTAACCTGAAGTACAGTAGGGTTCCTTTATTTGCCTCAAAGTGAGGTGAACGAGACATCTCCCCATTGCCCGGTTCCGAGACGTTTGGACAAGGAGGTGCAGAGAAATTCGGAAATAGGAATTATGTTGTTCCGGCGTAATTCCGAGATTTAGGAACTAAGGTTATTATTGGTTGTCGCGAGCCTGTGATAACACAAAAATCAATTCGCAGACTAAGCATGTAGAAGGCTTATTGATTCCGCGTTTGGACGAGGGTTCAATCCCCTCCAGTTCCACTATGTGTACCGGACACTCTCCGGCCAACACAAGACAAAATCAAGACAAACCGCAGAATATCAATGTATTCTGCGGTTTTTTAGTATCCCAACCCTATCGACTCAGGACCGATTCCGGACAGAAAAACTCAAAATAGATATGAACCAACTGAAAAAATACACTTGGCTGATTGATACAATTCGCCGTGCCGGGAAGATTTCGCATAAGGATCTTTCCGACCGCTGGTCACTAAATAAAGATTTCAGTGACGGACACGAACTTCACCGTGCCACATTCAACCGCTGGCGCGATGCAATCTATGAGCAGTTTGGAATAATGATTGATTGCCAGAAGGTTGGCGGGTATCTATACTATATCTCCAATCCGGAGGATATTGACGAGGATAAGCTCAAAAAGTGGATGCTTGATTCATTTGCCGTTGGCAACGTCATCGGAGAAAACCTCTCTTTGAAGGGACGTATATTGGTTGACGAGATTCCTTCCGGTCGTGATCATCTGACTACCATCTTGGAGGCAATAAAAGAGAACCGAGTCGTGAATATCTCATATCGTCCGTTCAAGAAAGAGCATAGCTACAGCTTCCCCATTGAGCCGTATTGTGTGAAACTGTTTGACAACCGTTGGTATGTGCTTGGTCACAATAACCGTGACGAGATAAAGATTTATGGTCTTGACCGTCTGGAGAGCGTAGAACCAACAGAAACATTCTTCAAGTTGCCAAAAGATTTTGATGCGACAGAGTATTTCGCAACTAAATTTGGCGTAGTTATCGGATACGATGTCAAGCCAGAGAGAATAGTTATTCGTGCCAACGAAGACCATAAATATTATCTGAAATCACTTCCACTTCATCATAGTCAGCGACTTATTGAGGACTATGGCGAATATGCTGATTTTGAGTTGTATCTATCGCCGACGTATGACTTCATAATGAAGTTGCTCCATGTTGGGTCTATGATAGAGGTCGTAAGTCCGGCTTCTCTTCGCAAGACTATGAAAGGCTGGATTTCAGATATGTATGAACTCTATAATAACGACTGACAATGCAAGATTTTGTAGCAATAGACTTTGAAACAGCCAATGGCCGACGCTCCAGCGTGTGCAGCGTTGGTATAGTAATCGTGCGAGGTGGTGAGATAGTTGATAGATTTTATAGTCTTATTAAGCCCGCCCCTAATTACTATACATACTGGACTACTGAGGTTCACGGTCTCACCCGGCACGACACTGACGGGCAGCCGACATTCCCGGAAGTGTGGGCACAAGTTGCTGATAGAATCAAAGGTCTGCCGCTTGTGGCCCACAACAGGCCCTTTGACGAAAGCTGCCTGAAGGCGGTATTCGAGGAATATGGTATGGAATACCCCGGTTACGAATTTTATTGCACTCTTGCCGCCTCCAGGCGTTGTCTTGACATTCCGAGTCATCAACTCCATCTGTCGGCAGCAGCTTGCGGCTATGACATGGAAAATCATCATCATGCTCTTTGTGACGCTGAGGCTTGTGCGGCAATAGCATTAAAATTACTATAATCAATCGTTTGAATACTCTAATTCTCTGACAAATCTTTGCAGTGATAGCTGATAACTGGCTATCACTGCATTACATAATTAAACCATATCGTCAAAATGAAGATGAGTGACAATAATATATTAAATAGGTTTTGCAATATGAGTCTCCCCACCAGCTTCCGCGTAATTGGCATCGGGGAGGCAACAAAAGGAATAATCGAGACAGTAAAGTCATACGGATACGATTGTGTGTCTGCCACAGTATTAACTGAACCCTTTGAGTGTGTCCCAACCGATGAGGATAAGATGGTAATCATTGTGGCAAAAGACAACGAAGATCACGCGAACAGTATTGCCAAAACATTCCATGATGCCGGAGTCCTGACCCTTGGCTTGCTTGACAATGCCGATTTGGATTGTTATGACAGCGTGGTATCAGAAGCCTCTTGCACTGAGACCCCTGACTTAATAAAAGCAATCCTCCAGCCGATAGTAACACAAGGTATGATTGCATACGACTTCAACGATTTGCGAGCGACCCTTGCCGACACAAAGCATTTCTTCATCAAGGCAGTAATGGGCTATGGTGAAGGACGTATCGCAGAAGCTGTAGACTGTATTAAAGGCGCGTTGACTTCATCAATACTCAATACAGTCGAACATATTTCGATTTTCCTATATTTCAACAAAGATGGCCAGCAGCCTTTGACTATGCAAGAAATGACAGCGCTAACCGATTTTGTCAGTGGACTGCCGGAAAGCATTTATGTTATTTGGGC
>NZ_CAJMXD010000198.1:0-5489 GCF_905219685.1 Barnesiella sp. CU968 | reverse complement strand
ACAAATAGCAAATTGCCATCCAACTCTTGACCTCGAATTTGATTAACACTTTTTAAGAGACACTAGTGAAAAAAATTATATTTCTCGTATTGGCTGCATTTATGTCATCAATAGGCATCATGGCTCGTGAAGACGAATGGAGCACTCCCATTCCAAAGGTTGACATTGAACTGCTTCCTGCCAAGCGTNTGAATTATGGTGTGATAATTCCTTTCCGATGGCATAACGAATGCGACGACTTCGATATCCTTGTTGGAAACCGGTCTGTCGGAGACGATGCCACCTATGCGATACTTGATTCGGGAGAAAAGGTATACATGTATATAGACAATCACATGATAGAGTCTAAAAACGGGATTCCACATCTCAGTTACCTGTTTTTGCCCACTGTCCCATGGAAAGTCAACAAGATTACCACCCTGGTGATCGAAGGACGCGCACCAAATTCGCCCAAATCAACAAAAAATAATTATTACGGAGAATACGCATACAAACTGGGACCTGTCGATGTTCCAAAAGTGAAACTCGGTCCGACAGGCACGTCTGCCTTCCTTCACCCCGACTTCACACTGGGCGAGATAAAGGCTGTTCCACTGGGATCCGATCTCGTATTGGAATATACATTGACCAACAATTCCTCAAAAGATAAAAAACTGTATGTAGACAGTTTTAAAGGCTTCGCATATGACGAAGACGGGAACAAATACAGTATGTCTACTGAGTCACCGGATGCGTTCCCCTCGGGAATACCTGTAAAGGTAAGCACGACAGTACACAACGGATCCGGCATAACTAAATTCACAGGTATAGAAGTTCCATTCAGAGATCCTTCGCTTAAATGGGACACATGTTGCTTAAGACTATGGAACTTCAAACCAGAATTGACAACTAATTGACAAACAACATAATAAAATAATAGAATTAATATGAAACATTCCGTTTTACTGACCTTGGCAATCATTATCTCCACCCTGTGCAGTAATGCCCAAAGCCTGTATGTAAGCTCCATGAAAGGAAACGTCAACCTGCGGACCGCACCGTCCACAACATCGGCAAAAGCAGGCACACTGAAAAGCACGGACCTACTCCCATGCATCGAAGAACTTGACGATTGGTACAAAGTATCATACAACGGCAAGGAGGCATATGTATCAAAATCTGTAACAACTACATGCGATGCCATAATACCGGAGAGTATGTATAATAAAGACATCCAATCGAATGGCGCTTTGGACAAGATCCGTTTCCAGGGATCCATATATATAGAACCGGTAGGCAAGACACACGCGTTGATCACGGTAACCTGGATGAGAGTCAACCTCCCGGCGGAGACACAATACTATCTGGCAGAAGTAAAAGACGGCAAAATAGTAGCCACATATAGCGGCGTGTCGTATGTTGACTCATCTACTCCGGTTTCCGACATAAAGGAGCAACTTTCTCAACTTGACACTCCCATTCCTGTAGGTTTCGGGGAGTTTAACAACACTATCTACTTCGATGGTGCTGAATATTCAGAGTTTGTATAAGAAGTTGTTTAAAAAATAAAACTGACTTAGCCATCCTAATTCTTGTAAAAGATAAGCCTGCGGATTATTTCCGCAGGCTTATCTTTTATCTAAATCCTCAAGTCAAATGTCATTCCGGATCAATATTCATCCCAGCTCTTGATGCGGATGTCGGAGAGAGGTATCTCGCAGAAAGCGCGGATAAAGGCGGAGGCGAGACGTGCGTTGGTCAGCAGTGGTATGTTCAGGTCGATCGCGGCGCGACGTACCTTGTAGCCGTTGCTGAGCTCCTTGGGCGTAAGGTTCTTCGGTATGTTGACAACAAGATCGATCTCTTTGTTGTGGAGCATTTCAAGAGCCTGTGGCTGCTTGTCGTCACCCGGAAGATGCACACGTATCGCCGGCACCCCGTTGTCGGCGAGGAAACGCTGTGTGCCGTCTGTTGCATATATCACATATCCTTTGCGGTGAAGCATGCGTGCAGGTTCGAGAAGGTCGACTTTCGAACGTGCCGTGCCGCCGCTGATGAGCACTGTCTTCTTAGGCACGCTGTAGCCTACCGAAAGCATGGCTTTCAGAATTGCCTCGGAAGTGTCGTCGCCTATGCAGCCAACCTCGCCGGTCGATGACATGTCCACACCGAGCACAGGGTCTGCGCCTTGCAGACGTGAGAATGAGAATTGAGACGCCTTGATGCCGACATAGTCGAGATCAAAGGCGGATTTGGAGGGTTTATCCACGTTGAGACCGAGCATAACGCGTGTGGCTGCATCGATGAAGNTCTGTTTGGAGACTTTGGATACGAACGGGAAGCTTCGCGATGCGCGGAGGTTGCATTCGATAACCTTGATGTCGTTGTCTTTGGCGAGGAACTGGATATTGAACGGTCCCGATATGTGAAGAGCCTTGGCTATGCGGCCGGAAATCTTCTTGATGCGGCGCATGGTCTCCACGTATAGCTTTTGCGGAGGGAACTGGATGGTGGCGTCGCCGGAGTGTACGCCGGCGAACTCGATGTGTTCGGAGATGGCGTAAAGCTTTATGTCGCCGTTCTGCGCCACGGCATCCATCTCTATCTCTTTTGCTCCCTGTATGAACTCCGTAACCACTACGGGATGCTGTTTGGAGACGTTGGCGGCAAGCTTGAGGAAACGCTGCAACTCGTCTTCGTTGGAGCAGACGTTCATGGCGGCTCCGGAAAGCACATATGAGGGGCGCACAAGCACCGGGAATCCTACTTCCTCCACAAACATGTCGATGTCTTCCATCGATGTCAGCTCGCGCCAGCGCGGCTGGTCAACCCCTATTGAGTCGCAAAGCGAGGAGAATTTGTTGCGGTCTTCGGCATTGTCTATGTCTTTTGCCTGGGTGCCGAGTATGTTTACCTTTGCCTCGTCAAGCCGCATGGCGAGGTTGTTTGGAATCTGACCGCCGGTGGAGAGTATGACTCCGTGAGGAACCTCAAGCTCGAGGATGTCCATGACACGCTCATATGTGAGTTCATCGAAATAGAGTCGCTCACACATGTCGTAGTCTGTTGATACGGTTTCCGGGTTGTAGTTTATCATGACGGGGCGATAACCTGCTTCCGCAACTGTCATCAGCGCGTTGACTCCGCACCAGTCGAACTCCACGGAGCTTCCTATGCGGTATGCTCCGGAACCGAGCACCACCACGGAGCGCTTGTCGCCGAGATAGTTCACATCGTTCTGGCTGCCGTTGTATGTGAGATAGAGATAGTTGGTCTGTGCCGGATATTCGGCGGCGAGAGTGTCTATCTGCTTCACGACCGGTCTGATGCCTCTGTTCAGGCGGTTTTCACGCACCATGTTGGAGAGTTCGGCGCTTCGGCGGTTCATCTCCTCGCCCCACAGCGCGCGACCTATCTGGAAATCGCTGAATCCCTGGCTCTTCGCACGTTTCATGAGTTCGTCGGAGATCTCTTCGAGTGAAGTCAGCGATTCAAGTTCGCGACAGGTATTGAATACTGTATGAAGTTTCTGAAGGAACCAACGGTCTATTTTTGTGAGTTCGTGGATACGGTCAACTGTATATCCTCTGCGGAAAGCTTCCTCGATGACGAATATGCGTTTGTCTGTAGGCTCGCTTAGAGACTTGTCGAGATCCTGTATCCTGATTGGTTTGTTTTCCACAAATCCGTGCATCCCCTGCCCGATCATGCGGAGACCTTTCTGGATAACCTCCTCGAATGTGCGTCCGATTGCCATCACCTCGCCCACAGATTTCATGGAACTGCCGATTTCGCGGCGCACGCCGTGGAATTTTCCGAGGTCCCAGCGGGGAATCTTGCAGACGATATAGTCGAGAGCCGGCTCGAAGAAAGCGGATGTGGAGCGCGTCACAGAATTCTTAAGGTCAAACAGACCGTAACCGAGACCTAATTTGGCGGCAACGAACGCGAGCGGATATCCGGTAGCTTTTGATGCAAGAGCCGAAGAGCGCGACAGGCGGGCGTTGACCTCGATGACGCGATAATCCATCGATTCGGGGTCGAAAGCGTATTGCACGTTACATTCGCCCACGATGCCGATATGGCGGATGATCTTTATAGCGAGCTTGCGCAGCATGTGATAGTCTTCGTTGGAGAGAGTCTGCGAAGGAGCGACCACGATACTCTCGCCGGTATGGATGCCGAGCGGGTCGAAGTTTTCCATATTGCAGACTGTGATGCAGTTGTCGAAGCGGTCGCGCACAACTTCATATTCCACTTCCTTCCACCCTTTGAGACTTTTCTCAACGAGCACCTGAGGCGAGAAAGAGAGAGCCTGCTCCACAAGCGAGATGAGTTCATCGCGGTTGTCGCAGAAGCCGCTGCCAAGACCTCCCAGGGCGTACGCGGCGCGTATGATTACCGGATAGCCGAGTCTGTCGGCAGCCGCGAGAGCGTCTTCTACTGATTCCACAGCCTCGCTCTTGATAGTCTTTACATCTATCTCGTCGAGCTTCTTCACGAAAAGTTCCCGGTCTTCGGTATCCATGATGGCGCGTACGGGAGTTCCGAGCACCTTAACGTCATATTTCTCAAGCACGCCGGATTCATAGAGCTTCACGCCGCAGTTGAGCGCGGTCTGTCCGCCGAATGCAAGGAAAATGCCGTCCGGGCGTTCCTTCTCTATCACTTTCTCCACAAAATATGGAGTGACGGGAAGGAAATATATTTTGTCGGCAAAGCCTTCCGAGGTCTGCACTGTGGCGATGTTGGGGTTTATCAACACCGTTTCGATGTTTTCCTCTTTCATGGCTTTCAGCGCCTGTGATCCACTATAGTCAAATTCTCCGGCTTCTCCGATCTTGAGTGCTCCGGAACCGAGAAACAATACTTTCTTGATAGCCATTTTTTATTATTGTAGAGTGAAGAATTTCAAAGAGAGAGTTGTGAGGGGAGCGGATAAATATGCCGTTATATTACAAAAAAAGTTGCGGGCACCAAGACCCTCAACTCTTTTATATCACAACAATGCAATAAATTCATCGAATATGAATTCCGTATCTTTCGGACCGCTGCTTGCTTCCGGGTGGAACTGCGCGGAGAAGAAAGGTTTCGATTTATGCCGTATGCCCTCGTTGGTACCGTCGTTCATGTTTATGAAATGCGGTTCCCAGTCGGCGGGAATAGTGTCGTTGTCTACGGCGAATCCATGGTTCTGAGATGTTATGAAGCAACGTTCCGTGCCGCTGAGACGCACCGGCTGGTTATGGCTGCGGTGTCCGTATTTGAGTTTGTAGATCTTCGCGCCTGCGGCTTTGCTGAGGAGCTNATTTCNCATGCAGATTCCGCATATAGGCTTGCCGATCTCGAAAGCCTTGCGGATATTCTCCACTGTCTTTTCCGCAAATTCGGGGCTGCCGGGACCGTTGCTGATGAAAAGACCGTCGTAGGGTATCTGAGTGAAGTCATAATCCCACGGCACGAGTGTGACTCTCACGCNGCGGCGTGTCAGACAGCGGATGATATTGTAA
>NZ_CAJMXD010000197.1:0-5521 GCF_905219685.1 Barnesiella sp. CU968 | reverse complement strand
TTATTATAAANTAATTTTCAATACTTACTTATTCTTAATTATTCTTTCTAATAGGCATGAGGAAATTTTTAATGACGATTCTGGCGGCTTTTGTAGTTTTTAATCTCTATTCGGGAAATTACAAGTTGTCAGAGATCAATATCCGGGATCCGTTTATTCTTACAGACACCGTTGAAGGACGGTATTATATGTATAGAACTTCCGATTCCATAGATTCCAATGGAAAAATCAGGGGTGGTGTGGAAGTTTTCATGAGCCGTGACCTTGAAAACTGGGAAGGACCGAAGACGGTGATGCGCATACCAGACGGCAACGCCCTGACCGGAACGGTATGGGCTCCGGAGGTGCATGCCTATAATGGACAATATTACCTTTTCGCCACGATCAACAGTGACATAAAATGGAAGAAAAGTCAACCCGGCTGGGGCGATTTCACTTTGCGCGGCACTCAGATATTTCATTCCACTTCACCGGAGGGACCTTTCGTGCCTTTTGACAAGTTTCCTCACACCCCCGACATGATGGCACTTGACGGCACGCTCTGGGTTGAGGATGGGAAGCCCTATATGGTCTATTGTCATGAATGGGTGGAATTGGGCGACGGCACCATGGAACTTATAGAACTTACGCCCGACCTTTCCAAGACAATAGTGCCGTCAAAAGTCCTTTTCAATGGCTCCGCTCCGGAATGGTCAACGGGTATGCAGCCGTCTCCCGGCTCGCCACGTGGATACGTCACTGACGGATGCTACCTTTACCGCACGGGAAAAGGGAAGCTGCTGATGATCTGGTCAAGCTTCGGCAAAGACGGTTACGCTATCGGTATTGCCGAATCGGCTACCGGCTCAGTGAAGGGACCATGGATCCAACATGAAAAACCTTTCTTCCCCGATAATGGAGGGCATGGGATGATTTTCAAGACCCTGTCAGGAGACCTCTGTCTCATCCTGCATCAGCCCAACGATCCCTTGGGTGCCGAACGGGCACATATCTATCCTCTTGAAGACACAGGCGACACCCTAATGTTAAAATCAAAATCCAATCATACCAAATGAAACCACTGCAAACCTGCCTTCTTGCCGCCTCTGCAATCCTGGCGCTCAACGGCAACGCATCTATCTACAGGATTGTCTCTCCATCCGGAACCGTGACTGCGGAGATTATCAACGAAGGTGACCTGTCATGGCGCGTCAGCCATGACGGAAAGGAGGTCCTTTCGAAATCCCCCATATCAATGACCCTCACCGACGGCACAGTCTGGGGACAAGGAGCACGCGTGTCCGGATCCTATAAAACTTCAGTCAACAACACCATAAACACTCCATTCTCACAGTCTTCAACCATGCCCGACAGCTATAACGGAATCACGCTGAAGATGAAAGGAGACTGGAGTCTGGAATTTCGAGCCTACGATGACGGAGTGGCATATCGTTTTGTCAGCAACCGCAAAAAGCCTTTCGAGATCACTGCCGAGCAGGTTGAGTTCAATTTCCCGGATGATTTCACGGCAACCGTGCCGTATGTGCGTGGCGGTTCCGATGAAGACATGCAGTCGCAATTCTTCAATTCATTTGAAAACAAGTATACCGTGACTCCGCTATCCGGATTGAATCCACGTCGCTTGTCATTCCTTCCACTTGCCGTCAATGCAGGTAACGGGATAACCATAGCGATCACCGAGACAGACCTCCGGGATTATCCCGGACTTTACCTCTACAATCCGGACGGGACCATGTCGTTGAAGGGTAAGCATGCTCCATATCCAACAAAGACCGAAGACGGAGGATACAACAATATCCAGTCGGTAGTTACGGCTACTGCCCCATATGTCGCCAAGGTGTCATCTCCACGCACATTTCCATGGCGCATCCTCGCCATCGGGAAAGACACTGAAATCGCCTCCACCAACCTCAGTTACCTTCTTGCTGAGCCTTCGCGCATAGCGGACACTTCCTGGATCAAGCCCGGCAAAGTTGCCTGGGACTGGTGGAACTGCTGGAATATTACCGGCGTTGACTTCGAGGCAGGCATCAACACGCCGACCTACAAGCATTATATTGACTTCGCTGCCGATAACGGCATAGAATATGTCATCCTTGATGATGGTTGGGCTGCAGGAAAAGGGGAGGATCTGTTTGTCATAAATCCCGATATAAATCTTGAAGAAATCATTTCATATGCCAAAGGTAAAGGTGTCGGCATTATTCTCTGGGTGGGTTATCGCGCATTCGAACGTGATCTTGAAAAAGTATGCTGGCATTATTCAGAAATGGGAGTCAAGGGTTTCAAGGTGGATTTCGAAGATCGTGACGACCAGCTCATGACAACTTTCAACCATCGTGCCGCCGAGGTAGCAGCCAAGTATCATCTCGTGCTTGACATTCACGGGGCATACAAGCCCGCCGGCATCAACCGGACATGGCCTAATGTCCTGAACATGGAAGGTGTCAACGGGCTTGAGAACATGAAATGGTCAGACCTTGACACATTCGATATTATACAATACGACGTGACCATGCCCTATCTCCGTCAGATAGCCGGTCCGGTGGATTATACGCAAGGCGCGATGAATAATGCAAACAGGCAGAACTTCCGTCCCGTCCATGCCCAACCGATGAGCCCCGGCACACGCGCACACCAGCTTGCCCTCTATATGGTTCTATATTCCCCTCTGAACATGCTTTGTGACTCCCCGTCCAACTACCGACGCGAGCAGGAATGCACCGACTTCATATCGTCCGTACCCACCGTATGGGACGAAACCGTGGTTCTTGATGGCAAGATGGGTGAATATATAGTCACGGCGCGCCGCAAGGGAAATGAATGGTACATCGGTGGTATTACGAACTGGATACCACGGGAACTTGAAATAGACCTCACTCCCCTCAGACTGGGGGGCACCCGTGAGATGACACTCTTCACAGACGGGGTGAATGCTCACCGCAACGGCAACGATTACCGGAAGGAGATCGTATCCCTGAAAAATGAGAGGACCCTAAAAGTGAAGCTTGCGCCAGGTGGCGGTTTCGCAGCCCATATAAAATGAACGAACAATAAAAATTGATTAACCAAATATTATTATGAGACGAATAATAAACATTGCAGTGGCGTTTGTATCCGTATTCTCCATTTCTGCAACTCGGCATAACCCGGTTGCAAATCCGGAGGCTGTCGTTACGGAAGGAACTGTACGTTTCACGGTTCTCACTCCGGAGATGATCCGTATAGAATACAGCCCCTCGGAAAAGTTCGAGGACAGGGCAACATTTACTGTAGTTAACCGTAACCTGCCTGTGCCACATTTTACAAAATCGGAGGATAACGATTTCCTATACATAACAACGGATAAACTCAAACTGAGATACCGCAAGGGCACAAATCCCTACTTCGAACCTAACCCTCCGGGTAACCTCAACATAACTATGGACCTTAACGGCACACCCGTGACATGGTTCCCCGGACAGGGAGACGGTCGCAACCTCAAGGGCACCTGCCGCACACTCGACCGTTGCTTCGGCGATGGCTACCGCTCGCAGTTGGAGAATGGACTGATTTCACGTTCGGGATGGGCTGTGATTGATGATTCTCCTCGATGTGTGCGTCCCGACGGGAGTCGTTCGCTCGCCCTCGTTCCCGACGAGACGGGTGTAGACTGGGTTGCTCCTCGCGATGACAAGGCTGCTCTTGACCTATATTTCATGGGTTACGGGCACGACTACAAGCAGGCGCTTAAAGATTACACGCTCATCGCCGGTAAGATGCCGTTGCCTCCGGACTATGCTTTTGGCTACTGGTATAGTAAATACGAGAACTATTCCGCTGATGATTACCGCAACATCATCAAGAACCTCAAAGACAATGACATTAATACAGACGTCATCATTCTTGATATGGACTGGCATTGGAACGGAGACCCCAACCCAAAGATGTCTAACGGACGTGGCGGTTGGACAGGATGGAGCTGGAACACTAACCTGATTCCGGACCCGACAAAATTGCTGAAAGACATACACGGCAGCGGACTTCACCTCGCGCTCAACCTCCACCCCGCCTTGGGTGTGGACTCATCGGAAGACATCTTCCTGGGCATGGCAACGGACATGGGACTGAATCCCGACACCACTAAAGTGATTCCATGGAAACTCGAAGATACAAATTTCTACAAGGCATTCGCAAACAACTTCCTGCGTCCGTTCGAGAAACAGGGCGTTGACTTCTGGTGGCTTGACTGGCAGCAGCACCTCACCAGCCCCTACACCGATGGTCTCGGAGAGACTTTCTGGTGCAACCATGTTTTCTTCAATGACATGAAGAAAAACCGTCCCGACCGCCGTCCGATGATCTTCCACCGCTGGGGCGGACTCGGCAGCCACCGTTACCAGATCGGTTTTTCCGGCGACACTTTCATCAACTACGCCTCGCTCGCCTTCCAGCCTTATTTCACCGCCACTGCATCCAACGTGTGCTACGGATATTGGGGACATGACATAGGTGGGCACATGTATGACAGCAGCTATCCGGTTAACGATCCCGAACTTCTTCTCCGCTGGTTCCAGTTCGGAGTGTTCACGCCGATCTTCCGTAGCCACGCCGCCATAGGCACATGGATCAACCGCCAGATATGGACTTACGACAATTTCCCTCAGCTCAATGCTACAGTTAAACTGCGCTATGCACTGTTCCCCTATATCTACACCATGGCACGCAAGAGCTATGACAGCGGTGTCGGCATATGCCGTCCGATGTATTACGACTATCCCGAACAGGACGAGGCATATACTTTCGAAAGTCAGTATTTCTTCGGAGACGATATTCTCGTTGCCCCGGTAGTGGAACCATCCTCGGCAGGAGTGAGCAAGAAGCGTATCTGGTTCCCCGAAGGTAACTGGTGGTCGGTTGCTGACAACAGGATGATCGAAGGAAACTCCATACAGACACTTGACTTCACACTCGACCAGATACCATATTTCTACCGCGAAGGCGCTATAATCGTGAACAATCCAGCAGAAGTGAAGAGCACTACCGAACGTCCGGAAAAGATGATTGTCAACATTGTTGCAGGGAAAGACGGCGAGACTACTCTCTACGAAGATTCCGGTGATTCCAACGATTATGACAGTAACTTTGCCAACACACGTTTTTTCCAGAAGACTGTCGGTTCAAAGGCTATCTATACAATAGGAGCACGCGAGGGCACAGCTGACCGTCTTCCTTCCAAACGCGGCTATCAACTTCGCATCTACAACACGGCTGCGCCTGCAGGCGGGAAAGCCAAAGTTGACGGCAAGAATGTAAAGACCGTATATGACTCTGCAGCGCGTTGCACAATTGTTGATGTGCCGTTGGCAAAATGTGACAAACAGCGTGAAATCACAATAGAATATTAAAATATCTTTTGATAAGTAAGTGTTGGAAATTAGCTTATATTAAATTTTAGGAGATTTTGAGAAATCATGAAAGCATCCAAAAGATTCAAAATTTAAGTAAGCACAGCATTTACTTATTATAAACTAATTTTCAA
>NZ_CAJMXD010000196.1:0-5544 GCF_905219685.1 Barnesiella sp. CU968 | reverse complement strand
GTCAGGACGCATCCACGGATTGGCACGGTCGCTCACAATCGAGTCCGGCTCTTGAGCATCTGCGTCCTCTTTCTTTCGGGGGTTCTTGACTTTAAGCCGTCCGCTGAGATTCATATCCGTTCCTTCATAATAAGAACCGAGCAAACGCGCCACATCCTCAACCGACACCTTTTTCTCCGGCTTCACGCTGAGCGGAAGTTCCGGCATGTCACCGGAAAGACCGGCATTAGGGGCAAGCTGCTGCATGATAAAAAGTTCCCTCACACTATAATTCTTAGGTTCCTTCAGATAATTGCCCCCACTGTATGCTTTCCAGAAAGAGAATTCCCCCTTTCCATCCCAGAGACCTAACTTTTTAGCAACATCCTTCACATTGTCAGAAGCCATATAGTTTTCGGTATCCGCTAAATCTATATTACCGATGCGGCTTACATTCGCCGACACAGCAATATGGTCGTCGGGTATACGCACTGCCGCCCATACTCCTCCTTTCTTTTTCGGACCCTCTCCCTGAACCTCAAAAATCCAGACCTCCTTCGGATCAGCAATTGTAAGACATTCTCCCGAATCGCCATAACCATATTTCTTTATGAGTTCTCCCATAAGTTTTATGGCTTCGCGGGCTGTCGAACATCGCTCAAGCGCAATTCTCTGGAGCTCCTCGATCATGAACATACCCTCCGGGTTGCAGAGTGTGTCGCGACCGGAGTATGTAGTCTCTCCTATTGCCAGCTGCCTCTCATTGAGACAGGGATAAGCAGTGTCAAGAAAGCGGTAGACGTGTTTCGCCTGGGGAATCTTTCCCCTTTCGGTGACACCGTCCATGCTGCCGGGATATTCGGTATGCATTCTGCCGCCGTATATGCTCGTAACGGTATCGCGGGGAAAATCGGCAGACGGCGAATAACGCATCCATGTGCGATACCATGAGTCGCAGGTATGGCTTGTCATCACAGACCCGTCGGCAGAAGCTTTTCTCCCGACCATTATACTTGTGCATGCCTCGTTCTCGCCTTGCGCCGCCAAAGGCAATGTCGATGCCGCCAACACACAGAGGGCGAATAGATTTTTGAGTTTCATGAGAAAGTCATTTAAAGTTCGTATGCATATAATTCAGCCAGAGCCAGACGCAGATCACGTTGCGTCTGCATGAGCTTCTCATATGAATTGAAATAGTATTCAAGTTCAAGCAGATAATCAAGCAGAGAAAGCTCTCCGCCGGTAAAAGCCCTGTAAAGAAGCTCATCGTTGCTGTTTTTTTCAAAAACGGATTCGTAACGCGAAATATTACCCGTCAGTTCGCGGCACTGCTCAAAAAGGAATTCAAGACGTGCGGAATATTGCAGACGGGCGTCATCCATAGCCTGCTCAGCGGCAGCCACTTCCGCGCGCGCATGTTTTACTCTGTTTCTGTTTTCCCAGAGAGGGATGCTGACTCCCAGTTTTACACCTTGCCAACCCTCATCCGGAGTGAATTCTCCGGCATAACCAACTGAAAATTTAGGCAGTCCCATTGCTTTGGACACTCCTACTCCCTTTTTTGCCACTTCAATTTCCTGTCTGAGATATGCGAATGCCGGGTTCGCAGCCTCCGCCTCAAGAACCCAGGCGCGGAAATCGGACGGAAGCTGCCTTACGGGGTTATAAGAAGTATCAGCCATTTCCACGGGGACTCCGCCGTTGAGCATTGTCAGACGCGACAACAGTTGTCTGCGCTCAAGATTCACTTTTTTGAGTTCATTCTCCATATTTGTAAGATTCAACGCAGCCTTATTGCACTCGATTCTGGTCGCATCACCATGCCTGAACTTGCGCTCGTAAGCATCCGCAACCGCTTTTGCATTATCGAGCTGACGGGAATACAACGCAGCCAACGCGTTGTTAAAAACCAGCTCTATGCAGCACCTCTCCGCTTCAAGAAGAAGATCCATGCGGCGCGAACGCAACTGGAGATCGGCAGAGACATTCTGTGCATCCGCAAGCTTACCCTTGCGGGAATACAACGTTGGAAAATCAAAACTCTGACTTATTCCGATATCTTTGCGTGCGCCGCCGTGTATTCCGGGAAGATAACCGAGTTCTATCTCAGGGTTTTCCGGAGCAAGACCTGTGCGGTTACCGATCTTCTGAGCCTCGGTGCTCTTTCCATAAACCGCAAGCGTAGTGCTGTTGCGTTCGATCTCATCAAGAATTTTACGGAACTGCCCGTCGGTATTCCCGGCAAAAAGCGGCATGACTGCCGACAGACACATTGCAAGACAGGATACAGTTCTCCTAATCATTGCGTTATCTTTTATATTATTGATTCTTATTCTCATTTTTCACTGTTTTTCTTTCCACAAACCATTTATAAACAATAGGCATCACATAGATATTGAGCAAAGTAGATGTAAGCAATCCACCAAGCACAACCACAGCCATGGGGCTCTGGATCTCATTGCCCGATTTATCTCCGTTGAATACCAACGGAATCAGGGCAAGAGCCGATGTCAATGCCGTCATAAGGATAGGGTTCAACCTGTCGATAGAACCATGCAAAACGGTTTCATTAATTGTCTTTCCTTCCTTTATCAGCCTTTGATATTTGGAAATCAACAATATACCGTTACGCGTTGCTATACCGAAGAGGGTAATGAATCCTATTATCACCGGAATGCTCACCACTCCCGATGTAAAATAGACAGCCAAAACACCTCCTACAAGCGCAAAAGGCAGGTTAAGCAACACTATTGCCGCAAGAGAAATATTCTTAAATTCGCTATAAAGCAACAGGAAGATCACCATCAAAGCAAGCACGGTAGTGAAAAAGAGCGTGCGTGACGCATTCTTCGCGCTCTCAAACTGTCCTCCGTATTCAATCCTGTATCCTTCGGGCAACTTGATGTTAGCATCCACAGCCTTGCGTATGTCTTCCACAACACTCACGACATCCCGCCCCGAGACATTAGCGGAAACGACCAACTTTCGCTGCACGTTCTCGCGGGAGATTGAATTTGGGCCTCCGGCTGAAACAATATCCGCGACCTCCTCCAATGGCACCTTCCTGCCGCTGCCGGTATCTATCAAAGCCTTCTTGACACCCTCTATATCTTCAGTATAATTCTTGTCAAGGCGAAGCACTATATCAAATTTGCGCTGCCCTTCATACATGTCTCCTATCTTATCTCCCGAAAAAGCCCGCTCCACGAACTTATGAAACTCATCCATCGTGATTCCATATTTCGCCAAAGCATCACGATTCGCACGGATCTGCAACTGTGGCGTCTCCACTTGCTGCTCCACACTGACATCAACTGCTCCGGGAATCTCGTCTATATATCCCTTGATGTTATTGCCGATCATATACATCCGGCTCAGATCCGTGCCGAAGATCTTAATAGCTATACTCGCACGCGTTCCCGTAAGCATATGGTCAATACGGTGCCCCAGCGGCTGACCGATGGTAGCGGCGATTCCGGGAATCTTGGCAAGGCGGCTCCGCATATCGTCAAAAACCTCATCACGACTGCGGTCTTTCAGATTAAACTGCACATCAATCTCCGCTCCGTTTGTGGCTTGGGAATGCTCGTCAAGTTCACCACGCCCCGTACGGCGAGCAGTGGCGGTAACTTCGGGCACCTCAAGCAACGCTTCCTCCATCATCTTCCCGAGTTTATCATTTACTTCAAGCGACACTCCCGGTTTTGCAACAGCCGAAATGGTAGCTGAACCCTCGTTGAAATCAGGCAAGAAGCTACTTCCCATGGTCATAAAAAGACCGATAGTTACAACAAAAACAATGACTGTACCTATAGCTACAGGCTTGCCATGAGCCAACACCCAACCGAGAGATTTAAAATAAACTGACGACAGCTTTCTTGACATCCAGCTCTCTTTCTCGTTTTTCGAAAGATACCTGTCTCCGGAAAGCATCATGCGGCAAAGCAACGGAGTCACGGTCATTGCCACTATCAAAGACATGAACAGCGCCACGATATATGCGATTCCAAGCGGCTTGAGCATCCTGCCCTCCATTCCTGTAAGGAAGAACAGCGGGATGAAGGCAACCATGATAATGAATGTTGCATTCAATATAGACGACCGGATTTCTTTCGACGCCTCGTAGACAACTTTCATCACAGGAAGACGATCCTCCTTAGGCAGGGCATGATTCATCCTAAGCCGCTTATAGACATTCTCCACATCTATGATCGCGTCGTCGACAAGCGAGCCGATGGCTATGCACATTCCTCCCAGTGTCATGGTGTTGATGTTCATCCCCATCAAATAAAGGATTATACAGCTTCCAAGCAATGACAATGGTATCGCTATAACCGATATAAGGGTTGTTCTCACACTCGCGAGAAAGACAAAAAGGATAAGCACCGCGAAAATTGCGCCCTCTATAAGCGAACGACCCACATTATTCACTGAAGCCTCTATAAAATCAGCCTGACGGAATATTTTGGTATCCATCCTCACGTCTGACGGAAGTGACTTCTTGATTGCCTCAAGATTCTCCTCAATCTGCTCCGTAACTTCAAGGGTATTGATATTGGGTTGCTTGGACACGGACAGAATGACCGCCGGCTTGCCGTTTTGCGAAGCATTACCCATCCTGACAGCGGCTCCGGTCTTAACTTCGGCAACATCTGAAAGAACCACCGGCTTGCCGTTACGGGTTTTAACAAGAGTGCTTCCAAGGGCTTCAAGATCAGTGGTGCGCCCCATTCCTCTCAAGGCATACTCGTTACCATAATCTCGGATCACGCCTCCCACAGAATTGACACTGAAAGATTTGCCCACTTCTTCAAGTTTCTCCATCGTCACCCCGTAAAAATCCATCTTCTGAGGATCGGCAAGGATCTGGTATTGCTTCAGTTCTCCTCCGATATTGGTAACCTGCGAGACACCTCCCGTAGCAAGGATGGCCGGTTTTATCACCCAGTCGGCAAGCGTGCGCAACTCCATCATCGAGGTGCTGTCAGACTGCAGTCCGATGAACAGAATCTCTCCCATCACACTTGACTGAGGTGCAAGCGTAGGTGTGATTCCTTCGGGCAGCGACTCTCCGAGAGCCACCATCTTTTCCGAAACTATCTGACGCGCCTTGAATATATCGGTGCCCCAGTCAAATTCCACCCATACGAAGGAATTGCCCTGCAGAGAGGCGGAACGCACTCGGCGCACATCCGTGGCACCGTTGACGGCAGTCTCTATCGGAAATGTCACAAGACGCTCCACCTCCTCCGATGCCATACCTTTGGCATCTGTCATTATTACAACTGTCGGAGCCGTGAGGTCGGGAAACACATCAACATCCATCTTTTTCGTGGTGTATACACCTCCGGCAATCACAAGCAATGCCGCCAACAGAATAACCAGTCTGTTGCGCAATGAGAAATCTATAAGCCTGTTTATAAAATTCATAGCTTCCTCCTTCTTAATGCACATGACCGGCATGTGCGTCGAGCTTGCCGGATGCCTGCGCGAGTTTCACAAGAACCGCTCCCTTACCTACAATACGCTCATTCTCTTTCAATCCCGAATGAATCACTGTGCGCA
>NZ_CAJMXD010000195.1:0-5556 GCF_905219685.1 Barnesiella sp. CU968 | reverse complement strand
ATATTCCACAACGGAGAGTTAAAATGGCGCACATCCGGTGTCCAGCCGATTCAGACTCTTGAACAGGAACTTGAAAAGTATTATTGATAGACCGAAACCTTGGAGCGCGTTGATATTTTTATGAAACGGGCTTAAAAAACACTGAAGAGGCATCACAAACGGGATGTCTCTTCGTTGTAATTATATGAGAAAGTTTTTTACCTTATTTGCAGGACTCACCTTCCTGATATTTTCAATGTCATTGTCGGCAAAAGGTTTTGCCGATGAGAACCTCCATTATGTGATAACCTATAAATGGGGACTTATACACAAAGATGCCGGAGACGCCACTCTCTCTCTCAGAAACAACGGAAAGGATTACAACATCATGCTTGCGGCAAGAACCAAACCTTGGGCTGACAGATTCTATCAGGTGCGCGACACCCTTCTCGGCAAAATCAGAATGAATGACTTGAGACCTCTGTCATACACAAAAATCGCGCATGAAAAAGGGAAATATGGGAAAGACGTCATCAAGTATTCATATTCGGGCAGTAATGTCAAAGGACATTGCACTCGCTTCAGAAAAAACAAGGAAGGTAATATTTCGGAATCCGAAAAAACACTCCAGGCAACAGGACCGGTATATGACATGCTGTCTGTATTCTACTACCTGCGCCTCATAAACTATGATGACCTCCAGAATGGCAAAACTGTCAAGGCAACTGTTTTTTCGGGTTCAAAGGCAGAGACCATCACGATAAAGTCTTTGGGAAAAGAAACAATAAGTCTGCGTGACAAGACAAAGCGAGAGGCATACCATATCCGCTTTAATTTCACGACAGGAGGCAAAAAGAAATCAAGCGAAGACATCGACTCCTGGATTTCAACAGACCCTATGCATATTCCCCTATATCTTGTAGGACAGTTGCCGGTGGGTCAGGTCAGAGTATATTTTACGGGGAATTAGCTGAATTTTATCAAAAAGTTTGATTGCCTGACTTCACTTTCAGACAAACTTTTATTATCTTTGCGATAAGTAAACAACAATAGAGCCGGTCAGACTCAAACCGGCTCCGGAATGATTCGGGCTGTTTACCAACAACCTGTTTAAAACTTAATCTATTACAACCATGAATGCAAACATTACATTGAACCCTAACAGAGTGGTGCAATACCTCTGCAAATCACCGGAGGAATTTTTGAAAACGGATATCATCCGTTTTATAAAGGAGAATGGAATCAGGATGGTTAATTTCATGTATCCCGCTGACGACAACAGACTCAAGACCCTCAACTTTGTCATCAACTCGGAAGACTATCTCGATTCGATTCTGACATTCGGCGAACGTGTTGACGGATCAAGTCTGTTTCCATTTATCGAAGCCGGCAACAGCGACCTGTACGTTATCCCGCGCTATGCCACTGCATTCGTAGATCCTTTTGCTGAAGTGCCTACCCTATCCATGCTTGCCTCATTCTTCGACAAGGAAGGGAATCCACTAAAGTCTTCACCCGAATACACTTTGCAGAAAGCATGCCATTCATTCAAAGACGTGACCGGAATGGATTTCTATGCCATGGGAGAACTTGAGTATTATGTGATCTCAGAAGACACCGGATTGTTTGAGGCGACAGACCAGAAAGGTTACCATGAATCGGCCCCATACGCTAAATTCAACGACTTCCGCATGGAGTGCATGTCACTCATAGCGCAAGTCGGCGGACAGATAAAATACGGGCACAACGAAGTCGGCAATTTCACTATAGACGGCAAAATTTTCGAACAAAACGAAATCGAATTCCTTCCGGTGCCTGCAAAACAGGCTGCCGACCACCTTATGCTTGCGAAATGGATTATCCGCACACTTGCCATGAAGAAGGGATATGACGTCACATTCGCTCCGAAAATAACAGAAGGCAAAGCCGGCAGTGGTCTTCACATACATTTCAAGATCATGAAAGACGATAAAAACATGATGATTGAAAATGGCGTTCTGAGCGATATCGCAAAAAAGGCAATTGTTGGAATTCTTGAAAATGCAGATGCAATAACCGCCATGGGCAATAAAGTCCCGACAAGCTATTTCCGTCTTGTACCTCATCAGGAAGCACCGACCTCTATATGCTGGGGAGACCGGAACCGATCAGTACTTGTCCGTGTGCCTTTGGGCTGGACAGGAGAGAAAGACATGTGTTCGCAGGCTAATCCTCTTGAAACCCCGGCAACCACAAATCCCGAGAAACAGACAGCGGAACTCCGCAGTGCCGACTGCTCGGCAGATGTCTATCAGCTTATTGCCGCCATGGTGGTCGCCGCCCGCGAAGGTTTCGAAATGGGTAACGCACTTGAACGCGCCGACCAACTGTATGTGAGCGTCAATATTCATTCAGATGAGAACAAGGCAAAGCTCGCCACACTAAAAGGTCTTCCCGACAGTTGCGAGGCTTCTGCAATGAAACTGGCTGAAAAACGTAACGTCTTTGAAAAATATGATGTTTTTTCTCCGGAAATGATATCGGGCATCATCAAAAAGCTTGAATCATTCAAAGACGGATCATTGAGAAAGGATATTTCAGGGAACAGGAAAGCGATGCTTGACCTTGTAAAAAAATACTGGCACTGCGGATAACACGATAAAAAAATGACAGAGGAGGAAAGAATAAGATACGCCCGGATGCTTGCAATACCGGAAATAGGGAAATCCGGTATGGAAAAACTTCGCCAGGCTCACGTCTTCATCACCGGATGCGGAGCATTGGGATCATTGACAGCGATGTATCTTGCAGGAGCAGGCATTGGCAAAATCTCGATTGCAGATTTTGACACAATTGATATTTCCAACCTCCAGCGTCAGTTGTTTTATGCCACTGCGGATGTGGGAAAATCAAAAGCCGAGACTCTTGCCGAAAAGCTGATTTCACTCAATCCGGATTGTGAGATAAAGTACATCAAAAAGATGATGACACCGTCCTCGGCTAAAATCGCATATGCCGATTGCAGTTTCATCATAGATGCCACAGACAACCCTTCTTCCAAGTTCATGACAGACTCGGTCTGTCATGAACTTGAAATACCATATTGCATCGGAGGCATCGCAGGATTTTCAGGACAGGTGATGAGCTGGAGTCCGGGACACGCAGGTTATAACGACATATTCCATCCGCAAGGTGTCGAATCAGGATTTACTCCTTGTTCGCTTGGCGGTGTGCTTGGTCCAGCAGCCGGTGTGATAGCATGTTGTCAGGCTTCGGAAACAATAAAGCATCTCACCGGTTCCGGCGAAATGCTTTTTGATAGAATATTCACTATTGACCTGCTTACAATGCAGAGCCACACTATTGAGGTCGGATGACATTTCCGTCAAAATGCACATCAAGTTGGGGAAACGGAAACGAGAAACCTTTCTTCGGCAATTCTGTAAAGAATCTCTCGTTCATATCAAAATACACGCCCCAATAATTGGATGAGTGAGTCCATGCCCTTACAACAAGATTTATGCTGCTGTCTGCCATCTCATTCAAGCCGACAAACGGTTTGCGCTCCACTTTCACGGGAATGGCGGCGTTCATCTCGACATCTTCAATAAGACTCTGATGAATCACTTTCTTACGTTTCTTAAGACGGGGGAACAGATGGTTCCACCAATGTTGCGGTTTAACCTCTTCCTGATGCTCAAGAATCTCAGGGTGCAGCTCTCGCTCTTTCTCCAAAGCCTGCTCTTCCCTGAATTTCATATCATCTTCAATATACTTCTTTACTATTCTCTCGTCTGCATCAACCATCTCCAACAATGTTCTTTTTGCCGCTTCAAGATCCGTGTCATATGAAAGGCATATTGTCCAGTCCACTCTGCGATAGTTTTCAAGTGAAAAGTTATTTATGGTTCCGGTTGAAAGCCCTCCGTTCGGTATTATGATAGCCTTGTTGTCGACAGTGTTTATAACAGTATGAAACAACTGAATGGATTTAACAGTCCCTGCATAACCTTGCGCTTCTATGTAGTCTCCTACCTTATATGGTTTTAGCAATAATATCAGGACTCCACCGGCAAAATTCTGCAACGTGCCGCTCAACGCCATACCTATAGCGACACCGGCAGATGCGAATATCGCCAGGAAGCTGCTGGTCTCAATGCCCAAGATACCAATTATGGTTATGATCAGTATAAAATACAGCACCATCTTTATAAGAGAAAGCACAAATGTGGTGAGCGAAGCATCCATTCTACGCTTTGTCATCACATTAAGCGTCATCTTATACAGTTTCCTGATAATAAAACGGCCTATATAAAAAACAAGAATCGCGATCAGCAATTTGAATCCGAAATTTACCAATCCGTTGGCAACCTTCTCTATTGCATCATCGAAGCTTAAACCCTTGAATTCATTAAAAGCCTTGCTTCCTTCCGACAATCCGTCTGCTATAGGAATCTGAGGCAATTCTGTCTGTATCATCAATTATATATCTTTTGTTAGCACTATTTATGAACTTCACGCTTCACTCCGCAACCCCGGACTTTTGCCACACATACTTATACCAGTCAAGTTTACGGTAATAATCATCCATAGCCGAATTGACATTGGCAAAATTATGAACACTTAAACCCGAAAAATTACTTTTATCTATAGGATACCCTCGGAAATCCAGTTCTGAAGCATCTGAATATATTACAAACTTTTTTAGAGCAAGGTTCAGCTGCTCCACATCCGCATCAGAGCTTTTGCCGTTGACATCGGCGTATTTACGCATATACTGACCGAAATCATAGTATCCCACGCCTTTCATTCGTGAATAATTCTGCATACCGGCTATTGACGGCAATATATTGCCTGATGCTATAATTCGCTTTGCCGCTTCCGCAACACCATCTATTGATTCCATATCCATAACAGCCACAGTCACAGGATCCGGCGAATACTTACCCGTGTAATACCCATACAATGCCTTGGCTGCCTCCACCCTATCGACATTATCCCCGATGATATGAGGAAAAACAAGATTATAGGGCAATCCCTCCCCCATTATTTCTGTAGGATAAGCGACATATGTATTGCACTTGTTTCTCAACTGATACGCCACCTCTATGCAAGACATATAGCAGCAATCAAACCATATCATGTCAAATTTTCCATCCGGAATTGCATCGGCAAGCTGATCAAGGTCGATGTAGACGGTGTTTCTGACATTATCCTCTTCAACATATTCTCCTCCAAAAGCATAAACTTCCGGCAGATGCTCCACTGACTCCGAGGAAGCGTTTTTCCCTATCACAGTTGATGAATATTTATAAGGATTGATCCAACCGAGTCCATGCCCCCAGAAAAACAGATTCGAGGGAACACCCGGATACGCACCCAATGCATCGTTTATAACATTTGAAATCCGGTCGGCACTCACAGCGGGAATCGACTTCTCATAACTTTTCAACAAAACAAATTGAAGCCGTCCATTCACGTTACAAACCTCATAAAGTCCATAACCGTCAGAAGTATACTTATAAAGCAACAGTTTATATTCTTCCGGATCGACATTCTCCATAGCCTTCAACATCTGGTCTTCGTTAACCTTAAGAT
>NZ_CAJMXD010000194.1:0-5565 GCF_905219685.1 Barnesiella sp. CU968 | reverse complement strand
TCCCATCTTTTACAGTCCAAAAACGAGCAAACCCTTTTGTACATTGGCGTGAAGCCATGTGCAAAAGGGTCTATATATGTAGCACTGGAATGGGGTTATCTATATTTAACCTTTTTTAATATTAGCAATAATCTGTTTGATTTTCTGACGAGTAACAATCTCGGTGTCGAGTCTGAAGCCGGCTTTGGCATGTAGGTCATCTGTAAGATCATCCCGTGTGAAGTTAGGCTTGTAGCCTTCTCCCTTGACTATGTTCATAGTCATTGACCGTAGTTTCTCAATTATAGCTGAGGATGTGTATTTATAGTTCAGTTCCTTTTCCATTATTCTGAAGAGCAGTAGTGTGATAAAGCAGACAATGAAGTGGGCCCTTATGTGTTCCGCCGTCCAGACGAAGACGGGGCGACCCTTGAAGTCAGTCTTGATGACCCTGAAGGCATCCTCCGACTCCCAGCGGTTATGGTTCAGTTCGATGATTTTCGTCACATTGTCAGACAGATCCGTACATATCGCATAGAAGCCGTCATATTTTTCTTCTTCTGATATGGCGTCAAGATTCAGGGAGACGGTTCTGAATACCGCAACCTCGCCGTCTTCTGTGGCGTAGGTCTCGGAAAGGAACCTGTCAGGGCTCTTATAAGATTTGGTCAATGTCCTGTTTCCACGTGCATTGCTGTCAGCCTTGTCAATCTCGCGTTGACGCAGGAATCGGAGGTAGTCGCGGTATTTGTATGAAAATGTCACAATCAATCTTTGAGAGAACTTTGTCTTTTCATTGACAATCCAACGCTCGCGATAAAAAGTGCGGTCTCCGTAATAACGGGCAGTATCGGCATCAGTCAGGTCAAACTCCAGTTCATCCTCGTCTGCATCCCGGTACCGCTTGTCTTTTTGTACCGTGTCGGGCTTTACAAGTTTCCATCCTGTCGGTTCCAGACACCAGTCCCTGAGATTATCCTCCAGTTTCTTTATTGACTGCACCGTTATGAATGATCTTTCTGCTGTGGAGTTATATGACCGGTTGCCTTCAGAAGAGAGACCTCCGTCTGTACAGACTACAATCTTGCTGACCCCCATCTTCTCGACTATAATCTTTTCAGTTGGAATCAAGGTAGTCTGTTCGTTGGCATTGCCGGGATTGATGCACATCGCAACCGGCATGCCGGAGTTGTCGATGAACATACCCATCTGTACGATGGGGTTCGGTCGATGTTCCTTGGAGACTCCGTACTTGCGTATACGTTCATGAACGTTCCCTTTTTTGTCTGTCACATAGTCCGGATCGGCAGATTCTCTCTCGAAAAAATAGTTGGTGCAGTCATAGTACATGACGGTCGTATCCCGTTCGACAACCTTTGACGAATTAAGGAAAAGTCTCTTCTGGATGTATTCACCGTGTCTGTCCAGGATATCCAGACTCCTGTAGATATGCTGTTTTTCTATATCAAAAGGCTCGATATAGCTTCCGCTCCTGCGATAATTACCTAGTTTTGAAGCCGGTCTCAGAAGCCGTTCGTAGACCATCAGCTCCAGAACTTTGTTGAAATCAAAGTCGAACTTATGTTTACGTGAGATTGCCTCGCATATCCTGTCCATCCCGACCTTATGGTACAGCCGTTTAAGAAACAGATATCCGCTCTCGCAACTCTGAGCCTCGCCTTTTTCAATAAGCTTTGTGGGCGACAGACGTGATATTATCACCTGCCGGCCCTCCTTCTCCTGTGCCGTAAGCCTGGCGATATATTCCCTGGCCCATTCAACAGGATCTCTGTCTCCGCATCTCTGACGAACTTCCTCAAGCGTTCCAAGGCGCTCATGGATTCTTGAGGTACTTTTGCCGTTCTTGTCCCTGTATGCCTTCTGTACATAAAGGATGGAAGTCTTTTTTGTCTTGGTTATTTTCAGCTTCATATTATGCCGCTCTGCCATTGATTGCTACACGGTGCTACAAATATAGTGATAAAATTTGACACGTGCAAGCGTGCCAGCAAAAAAGATTCATGAAATTGCAACTGTCAAACTACCGAGACACACCGTTAAAACCAATTTCTTTTTACGGCGTTGATAAATTAAGAGGAAAAATAGTTAATTTTGTATTGTTAAATTCGGATGCTTATTTACTAAATAAAATGATATGAAACATAATCATGCTCACCAGATAAATTTGTCAGGTCTTCTCGATTTTCACGGAATAGAGGAGGCAAAGCAGATTCGTAAGGCTGTGACAATCGGTTGCATTGTAAACATTCTCCTTCTCGTTATAAAGCTTGTTTTCGGCTATTGTGGTCATAGCGACGCCTTGGTGGCAGACGGCTACCATTCCCTCGGTGATGTTGGTTCGGATCTTGTCATGCTTACATTTGTAGGTATTTCTTTCCGGAAGGCAAGCAGCGGCTTTGCTTATGGATATGGCAAGTTCGAGACTTTTGCATCTATGGTTATATCGGGGATTCTGATTTTTATAGCTGTGATGGTGACAAAAGAGGCAATTGAATCAATTCAGAATTATGTCAAGGGAGAAGTGCTTCCGCAACCCGATATCTGGACAGTATTCGCCATTGTGTTTGCAATAACATGCAAAGAGTTTTTATATCGCTTCTACCGCAGGGTAGGTAAAAGCACGCGTTGCAATGCATTGGTATCAAGTGCATGGCATCACCGCAGTGATGCGTTTGCTTCCGTAGCTACACTCATAGGTGTGTCTTTTGCCCATTTTCTTGGTGAAGAGTGGAGAATCCTTGACCCATGTGCCTCTCTTGTGATCGTGATTTTCATAATCATTCCAGCAGTCCGCCTTTTTGTTCCGGCATTCAGAGAACTAATGGAAGGCTCGATTCCTCATCATGATTATGAACAGGCATTGCAACTTGTTTCATCCAGAGCCGGAGTGTCGGAGGTCAGATTTCTAAAAACGCGTAAAAGCGGTCCGTTCCTGATTTTTGACGCAGTTGTGAAAGTCAATGGAAATCTTAATATTCAGGAAGGCTATAAAATATCTTGCGAGATTGAAGATGTGTTAAAGCATAAGTTCGGAAAGAACATTATGGTAAGTGTGGTGACTGAGCCATCCTGAATGAATCTGAGCTATAATCGTGTGTGATTTGCTTGATCGCAGAGTTTTGATATATGCAGTCTTGCTGATATATAAACTGATATATAAAATGACGAGAGCATGATTTTGCCATGCTCTCGTCATTTTATGTTTTGAGTGCGTCTCTTACGCGTCTTTTAAAACGGTATCAGAACTTGAAAGGAACAGATGAGACATAAACTTTTATGTCCTTGATTGCCGATGGTGCGTTGCTTTCCATACGGGGCAGGCATTGCAGTCCTGTGAGAGTATGCTCTTTCCCAAGGTCAATTACAATAAAATGAGGGAATTTGTCTTTCTTTTTTGTACTCCAGTATGTGGATTCCTGTAAGTCGAATGTCTTGTCCGCAGATCTGTTCACACCCTCTACGTCTTCGCTGTCAGCGTACATGACAACCCAGGGTTCGCGCGAGATTCTCTCGTTATTGTTGTCAAGAAGATACATTTCCGCAATAGCAGCACGATCCTTGCCATCGTGAGAGTTGACTGCTTCAAGACATACGTATCTGCCTGTTGCCGGAGTCCCGAATGAAATCTCTTTCCATCCGTTTCCAGGTGTTAAAGAAGATGAAACCACAGGTTTTGAGCCTTCAAGATCAAGTTCTTGTCCGGGTTCTCTGTGGGTGAGAGGTTTTTTGACCAGAAGTTTGTCGAGTTCAGGAGTCTTGGATCCGAAGCTGACAGCTTCCTTAGGACCCATGATATCAAAGACAAGTACTTCATTTTCACCTTTTTTAAGCCATGTTCCGGGCACATATAATGTCTGTTGTGGGCCGATTTCCCAGATTCTGCCGATTCCGTGTCCGTTTACGTATACAAGACCTTTGCCCCATTTCTCAAAACTCAGGAAAGTATCTGCAGGTTTGTTTATATTGAAGGTGCCTACGTACACACCTCGGGGGAGACGGCCTGTGGAATCGGGGCTGACAGACTCAATGGGTGCGTAGCTGTAAGATTTGTAACACTCATATTCATCCTCAATGTTATATACCTTCCAGTTTTTGAGCTCGCATGTAAAATGATATCCGTTGCGGTCTTCAGTCACAGTCACATTGTCAGTGATTCCTTTGAAATCCTTTATTGCTCTTCCGAAATTGATTCGCCCCATTGCCTCAACGAAAATGTCAAGTCTCGCTCCCCTTTTGCAGGGTGGGAGAGACAACTGTTTCTCACCGTTTCTTCGGTCAAGAGTGCCGATATATTTGCCGTCTACGAAGACCTGAGCATAGTCGTGAGGATCATTTACAGTGAGAAAACCTCCGTTTGCAAGCTCCGGAAGTGTTGTCTGATAGATGATGCTTCCGAATCCCTGGTCATATTCCTCCATAGTGCGTATATTGACATCGCTTTTGGGTTCAGGAAGGTTTGAGAATATAGGCGCGACCTTTGAAAACGCAAAAGGTTTTATGTCGATGGTCTTGATAGACGCCGGGACGGGGAACTGTTTTCCGTCTGTATATTTTTCAAGAGCTTTTCTCAATTCCCAGTATTTTGGGGTAGGCGCTCCCTGTTCGTTAATAGGTGCATCGTAATCGTAAGATGTGACATCAGGCGCGTAGCCCGGTGAGTTTGCTCCCGCCCAGTGCCCCCAGTTTGTTCCGCCATGGGTCATGTAAAGACTGAATGAAATGTTCTTAGAAAGCATTTCGTCAATGCCGGCTATCATGTCCGCAGCTGGGCGTGTTTCATGATTCGCACCCCATTTGTCAAACCAGCCGCTCCAGAATTCAGAACACATAAGCGGACTTTCCGGGCGTAATTCCTTCAATCTGCGGAACTGGTCATCGATATTGGCACCAGTGCCGAAATTCATTGTCCAGATAAGGTCGTCAAGTCCGTTTTTTTCAAAATTAGAAGACCAGTCACATTGGAAAAGCGTCACATTGTCACCGAAATTCTTGCGAAGCATGTCGCGTATGTTAGAAACATACTTTTTATCCTCGCCATAAGATCCATATTCATTTTCAACCTGAACCATTATAATCGGACCTCCATCAGCAATGGTTAGATCTGCTACCTGCGCGGCTACAGCTTTTTGGAATTTGTCGACACGTTCGAGGAAATATGGGTCATTCTCGCGTAGTCTGATATCTTTTTTCTTGAGCAGCCACCAAGGGAGTCCTCCCATTTCCCATTCCGCACACACATAAGGTCCGGGTCGAAGAATCACTTTCATGTCGTTTTTCTGACAGAGACGTATGAATTCTCTCAGATTGTTCTGTCCTGTAAAATCGAACTGATTCTCTTTGGGTTCGTGAGCGTTCCAAAAAGTGTAGAGGCATATTGTGTTCATGCCTAATGCTTTGCTCATCTTGATACGATGTTCCCAATACTCTTGCGGAATCCTCGGATAATGAAGTTCCGCAGCTTTTACAACAAAAGGTTTGCCATTCAGAAGGAATGTCCCTTTGCCGGCTTCAAATTTGCCATGAGTGTCTTGCGATACATTCTCTGCCATCGCCAGCATACTGTCT
>NZ_CAJMXD010000193.1:0-5595 GCF_905219685.1 Barnesiella sp. CU968 | reverse complement strand
GAGCACACTCTGTGCGTTGGCGCCTGTATAGTTGGTGGAAACCTGAATTGTAGGTGGTGCGATATCAGGGTATTGCTCTACCGGCAGGGATGCCAGTCCGAGAAGACCGAAAATCACGATGAATATCGAGATTACGGTCGAAAGCACCGGTCTGTTTATAAATGTTGATAAATTCATCGTCAGATAACTTATTTCTTGGGTTTGATGACCATGTCATCCTTGACTGTGATACCTACTCCCTCTGTCACAATTACATCGCCCGGCTTCAGACCGCCTGTAACGATATAGTTCTTGCCATCGTTCTCAGCTGCAATCTGAATAGGAGTGGAGTGCACTTTGCTTGAATCTCCTACGACATAACAGAATTTCATATCCTGTATTTCGAATGTTGCGTTCTGTGGAATGATAATCGCACTGCTTCGAATAGACGGAATCAACACCTGTCCGCTGTTGCCGCTGCGTAGCATTCCATCCGGGTTGGGGAAGATCGCCGTAGCGGAAGCTGCTCCGGTAGTGGGATCTATGACACCGGAAATTGAGATTATTTTCCCGGGATGCTTGTAACGTTCTCCGTTAGCAAGGAGAAGAGTGACTGCCGGCATCTGAGAAATCGCTTCCTGAATGGAGCGGCTCCCGTTGTCTGTCATGTTAAGAATGTCTTTTTCATTAAGAGAGAATGACGCCCTCATGTCGCTACTGTTTGAAAGCACTGTGAGCAGTGTGGTGGGTGATACAAGCGATCCCTCGCGATAGTCAATGGTGCCTACAATGCCGGAGGCAGGAGCTGTCACTACCGAGTAAGACAGGTTCTTGCGTGCGTTGACAAGGTTTGCCTGCGCCTGATGGAGCTGGGCTTTTGCTGCGTTCAAGGCATCTACTGATGTCTGGTATGCCGGAGAACTTATTATGTTTTTATCAAAAAGTATCTTGTTGTTGTTCGCATTGGTCTGGGCGGTGTTGACGTTCGCCTGTGCTACGGCTACAGCTGCGTTGGCTGCGTCAACGGCTGCCTGAAGACTTACCTGGTCAATAGTGAAGAGCACCTGACCTTTGTTCACTCTCTGCCCCTCCTCAACATTCACTTTTGTCAGGAATCCTGATATCTGGGGACGGATTTCGACATCGTTCTCACCTCTCAGAGAGGTCGGATAGCCTGTCTCAAGTCTGGTGTCTTCTTCTCCGATAGTCATTACCGCAAGCTCAGGTGCGCTTCCCTGTTGCTGCTCTGTGTTTCCCTTGCATGAAGGGAGAATCATTGCCACTGCCATCGTCGACAAAGACAATGCATACAATTTTCTAATTCTCATATCAATATGGTTTGTTTAATTATTTACCTGTTATTTAGAAACTGCATTTGTCTCTACTTCTCAGTCAAGACGTGAGTTTTATCAAAATTTAAGTCTTGTAGAGGGTATAACCATCAAAATCTCTACAAAATTAACAATTAAACTTATGAAAATATATTAAAAAGTTTAAAAATGCGCAAATTTGACCAATATTGGGCCATATTTGAAAACTAAAAATTCAATTTAAGTTTTCTTATCGCATTAAATAGGTATGCTGCAGCTTATGATTTTTTTATATGTGTTTAATTTATTAGCTAGAAGTTCGGAAACAAACTTCATTTCAAGGCACAGGAACTGCTTGCATGGGCTGAGAGCAAACTCATTGACGGCAACGCCGTAGGCGTACTTAGCTCCAATGACAAGCCGAAGAAGAAAGGAGGCAGCCGATGAAAAAGGAAACGACATCATCAGCAAAGGCTACCCCCAAGCCTAAGGTCAGCGAGAAAAAAGCGACAGCAAAGAAGAAAGCCGGCAGCAATCCTGATGCATCTGCAATCAAATGTACGGAAGTGACTTGTCAGTCAAGTGAACAGGTTACAAATCACATACCTAACCAACTGACCAATCAGTCTGCGATATCTGACCGCCTGATTGCAACACAACCGACATCGCAGAGTATCAGTGATTTCCCCATTGACGTCCTGCCTGCAAAGTTGCAGGAGATTGTCAACGAGGCGAACGCCACTCTCGGTTTCCCGAAAGACTACATTGCAGGTTCGATGCTGACTGCGATGGCTGCTGTAATTGGGAACACCCATTCAGCGGAAGCTATGGCAGGGTGGAAAGAATACGCCATTCTTTTCGTTGCCCTTGTCGGATGCCCCGGTGTATGCAAGAGCCATCCGCTCAGTTACCTCATGCAGCCACTCATCGACCACGATGCCGGGAAAGCGGCTCAGTTTGGCGAGGAGTTGAAACGCTGCAATGCAGCTATGGAACTGCCACCGAAAGAAAGGGGAGCCAACGGTTACGAACTCAACCCTGCCGAACCCAGGCGCGTCAGGTTCATGATGCAGGACGTTACCAACGAGGCGGTACACCGCATTCTCTCGGAGAATCCCCGCGGACTGATACTGATGTATGACGAGCTTGCCGGATGGGTCAAGAATTTCAACCGCTACAACAGTGGCTCGGAATCGGAGTTCTGGATGTCAGTGTTCAACCACAAGGTTGCCATGTCCGACCGCAAGAGCAGTCAGAGCGGTGTGTTTATCCGCAATCCGTTCCTATGCGTCATCGGCACTATACAGCCGAAGGTGCTTACCGACCTCGCGGCGAACAACCGCAACGCCAACGGCTTCATGGAGCGCATACTCTATGTGTTCCTTCATTCGACATCGCGGCTGCGTGGCGTGAAATCCTGTCAAGGCTTATCGGGATAGTGCCGACGGTTGACGGCAATGGAGCTCATTAGGAAGTATTGGCTACCATTGAATATCAGACAATTATAAGCTGTGCTGTACAAAAATAAGCTGATTTGGCGATGTGTTTTCCTTAAAACTGTGCCAAGACCGAAATATCTGCATTTCAGCCGTTTGGCAAATCCAGTTTCAATCGGATTCAATTCGTTAGAATAAACACTTATTAACTATTTTAACGGTAAGAGCTGTCGATTTTAACGCAATAACAAAGCCGCTCGATAAGGAGCGGCTTTGTTGTGTTTTGAAGATTGATTAGAATGGATTATTCCTTTATGGAATTGAGGTCGCGGAACAGTTTTATATATTGAGGCCACATATGAACGATTCCGTAAATGATTGCTACAACTAGCGTTCCTATGACACACCAAAAGCCGGTATGGTTGAACTCCCATGCGTTAGGCAGAAGCAGGGTAAATAAGATGACTATACCCATACCGAATATTACTTCGCCGGAAATCATCAGTAATCTTATGTTGGCTGTCTTGGAGAACAAATTGCTTGGGGTAAGGGCTGCAATATTGATGCTTTTGAGTTTAAGATACATAAAAATGTACCACGCTGCGCCGAGTAGCAGATATACCACGAGATATATTTTAAGCGATAAGGGGAATGAGTATGGATTGAGGTTGCCGAGTGCCATTGCAGCGAACACAATGGCGAGTATAAGGCAAGAGGTGAATCCCTGACGGAATTTTTTGAGTATCTTGGTTTGCGCGGTTTCGGAGGCAGATACGTTTATCTTTATATCGGTGTTGGTCTTGGCGAGCACCTGCTCAAGCGTTGACATACTTTTTTTGAGTTCGTCGAGTTGCATATTATATCTGTTTTGAGAGTTTTTCTTTGATGCGGTGGATTTTGACTGCAACAGTGTTGCGTTTAAGTCCGAGGGTGTCGGCTATTTCATCGTAGGAATATTCATCTAGCCATAGGAGAATAATTGCTTTCTCTATATCTTCAAGTCTATTGATCAGAGAGTGCAAGGCTTGAAGATTCTCCTTTTGCACATCGTCAATTTCGGTAGATACTTCGAGCAGTCCGAAGTCAAGCGATACAGTTTCGATTTTAGGTTTCGACGAGCGCAAGGCCATGAGTGCCGAGTTTACAGCTACCCTGTAAATCCATGTTGACATTTTGCTGTCGCCTCGGAATTGGTTTAAACCGAGCCATATGTTGACATAGATTTCTTGCCGGAGGTCGTCAAACGGCAATTTGTCGGTAGCATAGAAATAGCTGACCTTATTGATGATTCGGGAGTGCAGCTTAATGAGCGAAGCAAAATCCCTTTCTGTTGTTGGTGGGTCTGTCATACTGAACTTGTTTTGTTTGCTTTGCCTCGTTAGGTGCAGATTTAGCCCCGAAAGTTTCATTTGCCGAAATTTTTTTGATAAAAAAATGATTGACGTGGTATAACTCATAAAAAATAGCAAGTTAATAAAACTGTATTTTGAGCATCGGTGGTGTTTATCGGAGAAAATTCAATTTGAGGCTGAAAAAAACGGACGATAGCATACTGCAAGAGTATGCTATCGTCCTATATAACTGAAAGACGGAAATTCTAAAATTGCCAAACAGGATATTTGAAAATCTTGGTGTCGTTCCGTTTCTTATACCATACAGTAATGGTAATTGCCAACAAGATACTGGTTACACGAACAATGTTTGAAATTAATCCTCCGGCGGCTACTTCCGTTCCATCCATAGTGAATATTACCCACGCACCGTTCATCAGAATGTGCAAACCAACAGGTACCCATAGATTGAAATTCCATTCAACATACATCCAACTAAAATAAACCGCGCCTAAAAAGGTTACTCCGAAAGCGGCGAATGATGAAAGAGCATCATGTCCCTGATAAAGATGCAGTGTACCAAACAACAGTGCGGGTAATATCACGGACCAAAAGAAGCCGGTTTTTGCATATCGGAAAAGCAAACCGAACATAAATGCCCTGAACATAAATTCCTCCATAAATCCCGGTAAAATGCTTTTCCTCAAAACAAAAGAAATTGTGGCGTCAGTATTGAATGAGCCGAGGATGGGAAACACGATAAAGAGAGGCAGGACACAAATAAGGGCGATACCTAATCCTTTGGTCATATTGCCATTTAAGCCAAGAAAAGAAAATATTTCTTTTGGTTTTATTACAACGGCCATGAGTACCATTACTCCGAGAAACATTATTGAATAGCCAACGATGAATTTCATCAGTGAAGCAGAATGTAATCCCAATAATGCAGTAATTCTCCATGCCTCGTTATATACAACCATTAGGAGGACACAGGCTACGATGGTGTATAGTATTTTTGCAGTTTTTGAAATGAATGAAATCATTGTAAATGAGATTGATTTAAATTTATAACTACCTGATATTGTATATAGTTATCTCGCATAACGGAAGATAAGGTATGTCATATGTCCATCAGGTACATAGCAATAAATACCTTATACAATTACAGGTTTTTGATGATGCGGGAGACACATTCGAAAGTTTTTTCGGGTGCTTTGTTCCAGAAATCAACGTATTGCGATACGTTTTCCGCTGCGCCCGGAGTGTCGCTCATTACCCGGATTATCGCAAACGGGATTCCGCATCGCGTGCAGGTCTGGGCGATAGAGGCGGATTCCATGTCAACTGCAAGCGCTTGTGGAAATCTGCCTTTTATTTCTTCAACTTCTTTCTTTTCATGTATGAATTTGTCGCCACTGCAGATGAGACCGAATCTGACGTTGCCGTTATCTTTGAAAAGTGTTTTTCCGGTGTTTATTATCTTTTTATCCGGGGTAAGTATTGCCTTGAAACCATCTGCAGCGCCATATTCCGTGCCGG
>NZ_CAJMXD010000192.1:0-5645 GCF_905219685.1 Barnesiella sp. CU968 | reverse complement strand
CAAAGTGGAAGTCTCCACTTCCTGGGAAAACACAGGATGGGGATATTGTCCCGTCAACATCCCGCAATGGAATCAGAAATACAAAGTGGGCATCTCGCTGCTTGACGAGAACGGCAATCCGGTGAAGACAGTGGTGGAACACCGCAGCGACCTCTCCACATGGCTTCGTGAAAAAGGCGCCACACACAAGACTTCATTCTCACTGAAAGGCGTGAAACCCGGCAAATACCGCTGGGCTGTGGCACTCGTGGACACAACCGACGGCAACCGACCCTCTCTGGAGATGGCGGTAGACAAAAACGCCGTTCTTGAAAACGGCTGGCTGCCATGCGGAGAAATTTCAATTGACAAGTAATCGGAAACAAGGAACCGGCTTACTGAAAACAACAGCAACATCAACAATAAACAATAACAAAAATTACAGAACCTTATGAATTCAGCATCACATCGTCAGCCAAGGCGTTCAAGAATCGGAACGCTTTGCGCGATTGGTCTTGTGACAGCCATGGCGCCTGCAACGATTTCCGCAGGAACTTCCATGTCACTTGACAAGTCGACGGGGCTTTACACCATGAAAGCTTCTGACACCACAGTCAAAGATGTTCTCTCGTATATCGAGAAAAACAGTAATTATGTATTCCTATACGGTGAGGGCGTGGAAAACAAGCTCGCATCTCCGGTAAACATCCAGCTTAAAAACAAAAAGATGGATGCCATCCTTGCCGAGGTTTGCAAATCGACAGGACTCCTCTATAAGATTTCCGGGCGTCAGGTGACAATCACCACAGCCAAGGCAAAAACTACAAAAGACGAAAAGCAGAAAATCAGCGGTGTGATCGTAGATCAGAACGGCGAGCCCCTTATCGGCGCCACAGTCATGGTGAAAGGCGCCAAAGAGGGAGCGATGACCGATATTGACGGTCGCTTCACCATCAATGCCGCCAAAGGCGAGAAACTTCAGGTCACTTATGTAGGTTTCAATCCGGAGACAGTATCCGTAGGTTCAAGCAATGACCTGAAGATAGAAATGACCGAAACCGACAACACACTTAACGAAGTGGTGGTTATCGGATATGGAACGGTAAAGAAAAAAGACCTCACCGGAGCCGTTGCCTCTGTAAAGGGTGAAGAACTCGCCTCCAAAAACACCACTACCCTCTCCACAGCGCTTCAGGGTTCTATATCCGGACTTATGGTGCGTCGCGACAATAACGCCCCCGGCGCATCGGCAAGCTCAATGCATGTGCGTGGTGTCACCACCATCGGCGACTCAAGCCCGCTTATCATAGTGGACGGAGTGCAATGCGACAACATCGACTACGTAAACGCCAACGATATCGAGAACGTGTCGGTGCTCAAAGATGCAGCTGCCGCATCCATCTATGGTTCAAAAGCCGCTTCGGGTGTAATCCTTATCACCACAAAGCGTGGAGACCAGTCAAAAATGAGCATTTCTTACAACGGCGAATTCGGCTGGGAGATACCGACAAAACAGCCGGAGATGGTAGGAGTGACCCGTTATCTGGAAATGAACAACGAGCTTCTTTATAATGACAACCCTGCCGCCGGCTATTTCCAGCAATGGACCGCAGACCAGACAAAGAACTGGCTTAGTCTCAACCAGACCAATCCGGACCTATACCCTATCACAGACTGGCGAGGCATGATGATGAAAAATTCGGCGCCGAGAATGACACACACACTGTCGCTCTCCGGAGGCAACAAGGCTGTGCGCTCGAACGCTTCATTCACCTATGACGAAGTGGACGGTCTCTACGAAGGGCGTGGTTTCCGCCGGTTCATGTTCCGCAGCAACAACGATTTCACATTCAACAAATACATCACAGCAAGCGTAGATGTCAACGTGCGCAACGCACGCAGCGAGGCAACAGTATATTCTCCCTTCGGCGACATGCGCAAGATGCCGGCGATCTACCCGGCTGTGTGGGAGAACGGAGGTCTTGCCGAAGGCAAATCGGGAGCCAACCCCTACGGACTCCTCAGAGACGGAGGCTCATCGATATCAAGAAGCACCCAGATAGGCGGTAAGGCTTCTCTTACCATCAAGCCCATCGAAGGTCTCAGCATCTCGGGTATCGTATCCCCCTTCATCAATTATACGAAGAAAAAAGAATTTCGTAAAGCTGTAAGCTACACGCTTATGGATGACATAAACGCTTTCGGCGGATGGATGGAAGGTAACGGATCATCATGGACAACCAACAAACTTACCGAAACCCGCAAAGACAATTGGCATATAACCACCCAAGTTCTTGCCAACTACATGCGTTCTTTCGGCAAACATGACCTGACACTTATGGCAGGTTTCGAAAACTATGTCCTGAGTTCCGAAGATCTCACAGCAGGTCGCGATCAGTACGAGCTTATAAACTATCCCTATCTCAATGTAGGTCCCGAAGATTATAAAGACAACAGCGGCACCGGCACGCGCTACACCTCCAACTCATTTTTCGGACGTGTGCTTTATTCTTTCGACAACCGCTATCTTCTTCAGGCAAACATCCGCCGCGACGGCTCTTCACGTTTCGCCAGGAAATACCGCTGGGGAACATTCCCCTCTTTCTCCGCAGGTTGGGTGATCTCGAAAGAGAAATTCATGGAGAATGTGAATCCTTCGGCACTTTCTTTCCTGAAACTCCGCGCCTCCTGGGGTAAGCTGGGTAACGAACGCATCGGCTCAAGCTATTTCCCCTACATGTCGCTGATGACTTTCGAAAACGCATATTTCTATGAGAACGGAAGCGTGGTTTCCGACAAAACAGCCGCGTTAAGGGTTCTCGCAGTGGAAGACATCTCCTGGGAAACCACCACTTCCACCGACATAGGTATCGACGCCAACTTCCTCAACAGCCGCCTGCGCCTTACCGCAGACTACTACTGGAAGAACACATCCGGCATGCTTCTCGCCATCCAGATTCCCTGGAGCATGGGTTATTCAGACCCCAACACCAACGCGGGCAAAATGTCTACACACGGCTATGACATAGAACTCAGCTGGAACGACCGCATCGGCGACTTCTCATACGGAGTGTCATTCAATCTTTCCGACTTCATCTCAAAAATCGATTATCTCAACAATTCTGACATAATCAAAGACGGGAAACTGAAACGTGCAGGGGAACTCTTCAACACCTGGTACGGCTACATCTGCGACGGCATCTACCAGACACAGGAGGAGGTCAACAATTCCGCACGTCTCAACAACACCGTGACTGTCGGCGACCTCAAATACCGCGACATCTCCGGTCCCGATGGAGTGCCGGACGGCGTTATCTCTTCGGAATACGACCGCGTGCCCTTGGGCAACTCTCTCCCCCGCTTCCAGTATGGCGGAACAGTCAACGCCTCGTGGAAAGGAATCGACCTCTCGCTCGCGTTCCAGGGAATAGGCAAGCAGAACGCATATCTTGAGCGCGCCATGGTCGAGCCTCTCCGCGACAACTACGGCAACATACCCGCCATCATCGACGGCAAATACTGGAGCGTGTTCAACACCCAGGCAGAGAACCTCGCCGCAGAGTATCCCCGCCTTACGAACACTACCAAAAACAACAACTACGCGGTGTCTGACTTCTGGATGTTCAACGGGAATTATTTCCGTCTGAAAAACGTCACTTTGGGATACACGCTCCCTGCAGCGTGGACAAAGAAGGCGTTTATCCAGAAAGCGAGAATATACTTCAGCGCCAGCGATCTCTTCTCAATCGACAACTATCCCAAGGGATGGGACCCGGAGATGGGAGTCAGCGCATATCCTATCACAACATCACTTATCGTGGGTGTAAACCTTACATTTTAAATCATGAAACCGATGAACAAAGCCTTATACACATCATTAGCCACAGCGGCACTGATGCTGACATCATGCGAAAGCATGAACATGACACCCCTCTCCCAGGGCAACAGCGAGTCCTGGTATTCCACCGAGGTCGAACTGGAGATGGCTGTCAACGAATTCTACATACTCGGATACTGGAACCAGCCCCTTGAAGGGTCGGAACAATGGACCGACAATTTCACCTACCGCCAGCAGAACCGTAACCCCGGAAGCAACGGCACTGTGCTCGACGGCACAATGAACGGGCAGCAATACGAAGTATATCGTCTGTGGGAACAGGATTACAAACTTATAGCCCGCGCCAACACATTGCTTGCCAACTATCACAAGGCGGCAGGCAACGTGAATCCAGACAAACTCAACCGCTACGCCGGAGAAGCATTCTTCTGCCGCGCATGCAAATATGCCGAGCTTATCTGCTATTACGGAGACGTTCCCTATATGGACGGCACCGAAACCATAGAGGAGGCTTGCGAAAAGGGAAGACGCAACAAAGATGAGATAAAGGCTCTCGTATATGAAGACTTCGACAAGGCAATCGAATATCTCCCCGTAGATTACGGCACAGCCGCGATGCACGCCACCCAAGGCGCCGCACTGGCGATGAAAGCCCGTTTCGCGCTCTATCTCGGCGACTTCGACCTCGCCGCCAAGGCTGCGAAAGACTGTATGGACCTCGGGGTCTATTCACTTGAGCCGGATTTCGCTAAAATCTTCCTTCAGGACACCGGTGTGAATCCGGAGAAAATTTTCTACATTCCCCGTTCTCTTGAAAACAATGTGGTGCTTGACCAGTGGTTTGTAAACAACGGTCTCCCCCGCAACGCCGGCGGATACGGTTCCGACAACCCGTCGTGGGATCTCTTCGCCTCATTCCTCTGCACAGACGGTCTGCCTATCGACGAATCAGAGCTGTTCGATCCACGCAACCCCTTCGCCAACCGCGATCCCCGATGCTCAAAGACCATCGTTGAATTCGGCACCGAGCACTGCGGATTCGAATACAACCCGCGTCCTGACGTAAAGGAAGTCATGAACTTCACCACCGGCAAGATGCAGAGCAATGCCGACAACCGTGCAGTCAACCAGTATGCCTCATACAACGGACTTCTCTGGAAAAAGGGCATCGACATCTCCTGGACACAGAACGGCAAAAAAGTCGCCCGCGACTACCTTATGATGCGTTATGCCGATGTCCTTCTGATGTACGCCGAGGCTAAGATCGAGCTTAATGAACTTGACAAAAGCGTGACAGACGCCATCAACAGCGTACGCGCCCGCGCCTACGGAGTGAACCTGACCGACACCGGGCTTTATCCCGCCGTGCCGCTCGGCACTCAGGAAGAGATGCGCAAGGCAGTGCGCATCGAACGCCGCATGGAGCTTGCCAACGAAGGACTCCGCTATATGGATCTTATCCGCTGGAAGCTGGCTGCAAAAGCGCTTAACGGCTACAACTACATAAACCTGCCTCCCACAGAGCTTCTCAACAACATCGTCAAGAAAGACCTCTGGTTCTGGGGCATGACACCACAGATAGATGAAGACGGTCTTGCGGATTTCTCGGCGCTCTATAACGCCGGTCTCGTGAGTCTCGGCGCGAAGCGCGTGTTCCCCGACCGCCAGTATCTATGGCCCATCCCGACACGCGACATGATTCTGTGTCCGAACCTCAAGAACAACCCCGGCTATTGACAATAAGAATCGGAACCCGGAAATCTGAATTGGGAATCCAGCCCCATTCCCCATCCCTCCCCATAACCCACATAAAACGGAAAAACCATGA
>NZ_CAJMXD010000191.1:0-5667 GCF_905219685.1 Barnesiella sp. CU968 | reverse complement strand
ATCAACGACAACGTGGATCTTGCTCTGCGCGGCGAGATCTACACAAAAGGCTCATGGGGCATTTCCGCTCACTCATCTTACGTGAAACGCTACAAGTTCCGCGGTTCGTTCGATATCTCTTTCCTCACCACCATCAGCGGAGACAAAGGGTCGCCAGATTATTCGAAGATGCAGAACTTCCAGGTCATATGGAGCCACCAGCAGGATGCCAAGGCAAACCCCGCGCTCAATTTCTCGGCATCTGTCAACTTCGCCACTTCCGGATATTCGCGCAACGACCTTAATTCATATTACAACCAGAACTTCACGGAAAACACAAAGTCTTCTACAGTCAACGCAACCTACCGCCGTCCCGGCTCCAAATGGAGTTTCTCGGCTACGGCAAACATAGCCCAGCGTTCGCAAGACTCCACTCTGGCGGTATCATTCCCGAACCTGACGGTCACAATGTCGCAGATAGCACCCTTCAAACGCAAGAAATCCGTGGGTGGCGAGCGATGGTATGAAAAAATCAAGCTCTCATATTCCGGTCAGTTCCAGAACTCCCTCACAGCCCAGCAGAACGTTTTCTTCAAGAAAAGTCTCATCAAGGACTGGCGCAACGGCATGCGACACTCTGTCCCTGTGAGCGCAACCTTCTCTATGTTCAATTACATCAACATCTCCCCCTCCATATCCATGAACGACCGAATGTACACGTCAAAAATCCGCCGCCAGTGGGACACACAGGCTTCTCGCGAGATACAGGACACGATACACGGCTTCTACAATATCTTCGACTTCAACACCTCGCTGGCTTTTGACACTAAAGTCTACGGTTTCTACAAGCCTATGAAGTTCCTCGGCGACAAGGTCCAGATGATACGTCATGTCATCACCCCCACGCTCTCCTTCAACTGGGCTCCAGACTTCGGAAATCCGATGTGGAAATATTACGATTTTTATGAATATACAGACCAGGCGGGAAACAACCGTCGCGTCGACTATTCATATTTCTCCCACGGCATATTCGGCGTGCCGGGAAGAGGTAAAAGCGGTTCGCTCTCTTTCAACCTTTCCAACAACCTTGAGATGAAGGTCAAAGACGAAAACGACTCCACAGGCTCCAGGAAAATATCGCTTATCGAGAACCTGTCGTTAAGCTCAAGCTATAATTTCGCCGCAGACTCTTTAAGACTCAGTCCGTTGCAGACATCCATAATGCTGAGACTTGTCAAAAACTTCAACCTCAACCTCTCGGCGACATGGGATCCTTATGTATACAAACTTGACGCAAACGGAAGTCCGAGACAGGTGAACCGTTTCCGCTGGCAGGAGGGGAAGGGTTTCTACAAACTCTCTTCAACAGGAACATCTTTCTCCTATACTTTCAACAACGACACTTTCAAGCGCAAAAAGAAAGAGGAGAAAGACACATCGGGAACCGACGGAGAAGATGACGAACCCACAGAAGAAGACAGCTTCTCAAACCGCGCAGAATCAAGAAGGCGCAACAAGACAGGCGATAACGATGAAAGCAGCGATGCCGACGGATACGCCAAATGGGACTGCCCGTGGAGTCTTTCGGTGAACTACTCCGTAAGCTACGGATACGGCGAATTTGACAAAGTAAAAATGGACTACAAAGGGAGATGGACGCAGAACCTCTCTTTCAGCGGCAACATACGCCCCACAAAAAACTGGAACTTCTCATTCTCGGCATCCTATAATTTCGATCTTAAGAAGATAGCCTACATGAACTGTTCCGTTTCACGAGACCTCCACTGCTTCACCATGACAGCGTCTTTCGTTCCTATGGGTCCGTATAAATCCTACAACTTCCACATAGCGGTCAAGTCATCGTTGCTGAAAGACCTCAAATACGACAAGCGCTCGCAAGGCTCAAACAACATTCGTTGGTATTGACAATTCACTGTTAACAATATACCCATGAAAAAATTTCTAACCGCATCCGCGATTCTGGCTGTCGCATTCACAGCCACGGCAAAACTGTCCCCTTCAGCCGACAGCCACGGCTATCCCATCAATCCCGTGTCTTTCACCAAGGTGAAGGTCACTGACAGTTTCTGGGGACAGCGGCTGAAAGCCAGCCGCGAGACCACCATCCCGCTCGCTTTTGGCAAATGCGAGGAATCAGGACGCTACGAAAATTTCAGAAAGGCGGCAAATCCTTCCGACGATTACAAGGTCGAAGGTTTTTCTTTTGACGACACTGATGTCTACAAGACCATCGAGGGTGCCAGCTATCTGCTGCAGACATATCCCGACAAACGCCTTGAAAACTATATTGACAGCGTGCTTGCAATCGTGGCGGCTGCGCAGGAACCTGACGGATATCTCAACACATGCCGCACCATGAACCCGCGCCATCCTCACCCATGGGCTGGATCAAGACGCTGGGAAAAGGTTGAGGAACTGAGTCATGAGTTCTACAACCTCGGTCACATGGTCGAGGGTGCCATAGCCCACTATCAGGCAACAGGAAAAAGGAATTTCCTTGATATAGCGATCCGCTATGCCGACTGCGTCTGCCGCGAGATCGGCGACGGTCCGGGACAGGTCCGCCGCGTGCCGGGTCATCAGATCGCAGAAATGGCACTCGCCAGACTTTATCTCGTTACCGGTGAAAAAAAATATCTTGACCAGGCAAGATATTTCCTGGACAAACGAGGACACACCTCGCGCACCGACAGCTACAGTCAGGCACACAAACCGGTGACGGAACAGAACGAGGCTGTGGGTCACGCAGTCCGTGCCGCATACATGTATGCCGGCATGGCTGATGTCGCCGCTCTCACAGGCGATTCAGCCTATATAAAGGCAATTGACCGTATCTGGGAAAACATCACACGTAAGAAATATTATATAACGGGTGGTATCGGAGCCACTCGCCACGGCGAGGCTTTCGGCGCCAACTACGAGCTGCCCAACCACACCGCCTATTGCGAGACCTGCGCGGCAATAGGCAATGTGTACGTAAACCACCGGCTATTTCTTCTGCACGGTGAGTCAAAATATTACGATGTACTTGAACGCACTCTCTACAACGGTCTCATCTCGGGAGTCGCACTTGACGGCGGCAGTTTCTTCTACCCCAACCCTCTCGCTTCATATGGCGACCACGAGCGCAAGCCCTGGTTCGGATGCGCATGCTGTCCTTCAAACATCTCCAGATTCATCCCCTCGATTCCCGGATATGTATACGCCTCTGAAGGCGATAATCTATATGTGAACCTATTCATGTCGAACTCTGCCGATCTGAATGTCGGAGGCAAGGATGTGACCCTTACCCAAACGGCTTCTTATCCTCTTGACGGACACATATACCTTTCAATTGGCAAAAACAGCAAGGGTGCATTCTCCCTCAAACTGCGAATCCCGGGATGGGTGCGCAACAACCCGGTACCCGGCGACCTCTATTCATATATAGATGGCAAGACACCGGACTTCAGTGTGATGCTTAACGGCAAAAGCGCAGACGGGGAACTCACCGCCGACGGATATTACACAATCAGCCGCAAATGGAAGAAAGGCGACAGAGTGGAACTGCATCTCGACATGGAACCGCGCATAGTCAAGGCAAGAGACGAGGTAGAGGCTGACAACAAACTTGTGGCAATAGAACGCGGACCGCTGGTATATTGCGCTGAAGGAGCGGTGACAAACCATTCCGGCAGTCCCTACCCAGCAGCCGGCAACCCCAATGAGGGCAACGGCTTCTTCACCGCTGCCGGCGATGGTCGCTCAGAAAGCGCGGATGCTTTTGAAAATGATTTCGACATACATTCGGTGATAGTGCCTGCACATCCGGAAATCTCCGCCACTCTCCGTCCGGACAGATTCAACGGCATCGTGGAGCTGGCAATCCCCGTACAGGTGATGAATACAGACGCTGACGGACGCATCTCTCTATCCGACAATACGCTCACACTCATACCATATTACGCATGGAGTCATCGCGGCCGTTCATACATGTCCGTATGGATGAAAACAGCGTCACGCCTTTTCAGCAGCAGATAGCGGAAAGAAAAAGAATCGAGACTGCTGATAGTTGGCGAAAATTCCCTTGCATATGTGAGTTTTTTTTAATACCTTTGTGGAAATTTGGCATTGATGGCACAATCCCTTCTAAGCGTCCTTGAGAGGCTGGAGGCTCGTCAGGAAGAGCTCCGCGCTGAAATGGAATCCCTGCGGAAAAGAAACAGGGAGCTGGAAGAGGAAAACGCCGATTTGCGTCGCAAAGAGGCGGAAGCTCTCGAAATTAGAGACAAAGCCTTGCTTGACGCAGAGTATCTCAGCGTTTCCTACAGATTGGCAGAAAACCCCGACACACTCGTTGAGACTCGGCGGATCATTGCCGGATTGATCAGAAACATCGACCGATGCATCGAAATGCTCAAGGAATGATGAAGGATCAGGATAAGATAAATATGGAAATCAAAATAGGCGGCGAGCCGATCAGGCTTACCGTCCCGTTCCAGAACCAGGAACTTACCCGAAGCGTTGAAGAGGAAATCAACACACTTTATGCCACATGGCGCCGCTCTTTCCCGAAACGCTCCGACAAGGGTCTTCTCGCAATGATGGTCTATCAGTATGCATCCCATTATAAGGAGCTGACCGTCAGATATCAGGAAGCTTTCCTGAAAGCCGAGGAATGTCTCGGCAAGATGGAAGACTTATTGGATTAAAACGTTTTACTCTGTCTCTGTTTTCCCGATTCATACTATTGCGTATTGTCGGCTGAAATGCCGGAAGGATGTCTTTGATCAGGAAACTGTCAAAAACAGTTTCTGAATGACAACCGATTTATAAACAACTATATAATACAACTACATACGCATGGAAACAGCAATATGGATCATAATTGCGGCGGCAGCTGCCATAATAGGTTATGTGGCGGCAGCCGTGATCAGCAAAAAGAACGCCTCCTCCCGCGCCAACTCTATTCTTGAAGACGCAAACCGCGAGGCAGAGGTGATAAAGGAGAAAAGAATCCTTCAGGCTAAAGAAGAGGAGATGAAAATCCTCGGTGAGGCGGAACGCAACGCAGGGCAGCGGATGCAGAAAGCGCAGGCGGCGGAAGCCCGCAACAAGCAGCGCGAGATGCAACTCAACCAGCAGCAGAACGAAAACAACCGCCGCAAGAAGGAACTTGACACTCTCAAGAGCAACCTCGACAACCGCGAGGCTGTGATCGAGTCGCGCCAGAACGAGGTCGAACACCTCCACCGCCAGATTACTGACGAACTTGAGCGCATATCCGGACTTTCCGCCGACGAGGCTAAAGAGAAACTCGTGGAGTCGCTGAAGGATGAGGCAAAGACTGCCGCGGCTGGCTACATCAACGACATCATGGATGACGCACGCATGACCGCTACAAAAGAGGCTAAAAGAATCGTGATACAGTCCATACAGCGTGTAGCCACAGAAGCTGCCGTCGAGAACTCGGTGACTGTGTTCCACATTGACAACGACGAGATAAAAGGTCGCATAATCGGTCGCGAAGGACGCAACATCCGTGCCCTTGAAGCGGCTACCGGCATAGAAATCATTGTCGATGACACCCCCGAGGCTATCGTGCTTTCCGGCTTCGATCCGGTGCGCCGGGAGATTGCACGCCTCGCGCTTCACCAGCTCGTGGTTGACGGACGCATACATCCGGCA
>NZ_CAJMXD010000190.1:0-5680 GCF_905219685.1 Barnesiella sp. CU968 | reverse complement strand
ATGCCATATCCGTCGCGCGTTTCGCTCCGGATATCCGACAATCCCCCGACCTGCATCAGTTCGCGCCGGAGTGGAGCGACAACCATGTTCTCAAGTTCGCGGGCGTCCAGAGATGCGCCGTCCGCCCTGACCGCGATCCGGGGAACATCGACATCAGGCAAGAGCGACACCGGAAGCGTCACGAACGTAACACACCCTAAGATCACGAGTGCCAGAAAACTCATCAGCACGGCAATGCGCCGCTGTAACAGAAACCGTATCAAATCAATGGTAGCGTTTAATGTCGGATTACCGGAGTTTGGTGGGCGAGGTTTTCGTTGCCGTCGGTAATCACTGTCTGACCGGCTGTCAACCCTTCGAGAATCTCTCGGCTGTCGAGATTCTCAATGCCCGTGGTGACATAGTTCCACATCGCTTTGCCCTCTTCCAGTGTGAAGACAACTTCCCTGCCGGAACGGAGCACCACAGCGCTCTTCGGCACAACCAACCGCTTGCCAAGGTTCTTGCTGACGCGCACCCGGGCATTCATGCCGTCGATCATTCCTCCGCAGGAACCCAGCGAAGCCCTTGCCTTCACAAGACCTTTCTCATCGACCTTGGGGTTTATTTCTGTAACCTTCCCGCGACAGGAATTACCACCCGCGAAGGGTGAGACTTCAACACCGTCACCGATATGCAAGAGCGGCAATTCACTTTCCAACACCGTGAACTCCACCTGCATGCCGCCGTCGTTTATAATTCGACAGGCGGGTTCTGAGGTCGGGGCTATGCCGAAGCGTTTGACTTTGAGATCAGCAACAACGCCGTCAAAGGGAGCGGTCAATGTGGATTGTTCAATTTCTTTCTTATTCAGGGCTATCGATGTCTCTATGCCGTCGAGACCGCTTCTGACACGCGCCAGTCGCAACACCTCTTCCGGCACGGAAGCCTTGTCTGCCGGATCGTAACCCTGGCCTATAAGCACATCCTGCATGTCGAGAATGGATTTCTCCCGCTCCGACAAAAGTCTGGCACGTTCCGACTCGAGTTTGAAAAGATCAAGACGGGCAAGCTTCTGACCCCGCTTCACCCGCTGACCCTCCCGCACCCACAACTCGCTCACAGGCTCGGATGAGCGGAAATACAAGTCTGCCGTTTCCCTCGCCATTATCTTGCCGTTGCTCACCATATCATGGGTTATCTCTCGCTCCGTGAGCTTCATTGTCTTCACAACCGGCATGCCTCCCTCCGAAGAAGAAGAAAGCTTTGCCGTCTTTTTAGCAGACACAGTGTCTTCTCCCTTGCTTTTATCGGAAGAACACCCTCCCCCGACCATTGTCAAGACAACAGCCGCCGTTGTTATTGTCTTTATCATTATTCCGTTCATATCAATCATTACTTATCACCTCTTACTTCTCACCTCTCACCTTTTTAAGTTCTTCCCTCATCTCCCTTGTCGCGGGTGATTCCACTTTCACAGGAAGCCCCATCGCCTCCTCGTATGCCTTCCGGAACTTGCCGGATGAGACATCGTGCTCTTTGGCGTAGAGCATGGCAAGGAGATAATAGGGATAAAGGCGGTTGGGCAATCTATGCTTCGATCGCGTATAATGCTCCTCAGCCTTGGCTGTCTCACCCATGTCCTCATGATTGCGTCCTATAAGGTTGAGAAACATCGGATCGCTGCTGACCTTAACACCCATCTCCAGCACTTCGTTTGACTTTTCATAATCTCCGTTTCCACGCAATGCTTTCCCATAGTCGAAAAGACAGCGGGCACTCCATTCCATCTCCCGCACCAATGAATCGCATTCTTCCTTCATGCTGTCAGACAGGCGGTAGCGTATTGTGTTGCCAATCCTGTCCCATTCACGTATCTGTCTTTTCCGTTCCATTATTCCATATGCGGGAACCGACAGAATACAACCCGCCACAACACACGCTCCGGCTCTGAGCCACAATGGATAATTACGCCGATGAAATATTATCGCTCCTCCGAGAAGAAAAACCAGCAGATAGAACTCGGCAAACTGGAGGGGATACGAAGAGAAACACACTGCGGCGAAAGCCACCGCTGCTCCGCAAAGACCATGACAGCGTGATCTCCACGCCGCCACTGCTCCGGCTGTGACAACAGCGACAAATGCAATGAAGCCCGCAATGCCGAATGCGATACCGACCTGCAGAAATTCGTTGAAAACATATTCCGGCGCGCCGGCAACAGAGATGAACCCGGAATCAGGATACTGGGCGAAATAATCTTCCTGAGCCTGTCCGAAAGCGCCGGCAACCCTGTCCCAGCCGACACCCAACGGGTGGGCGAACATAGCCTTGAATGCCACCATCCACATCAGCACGCGTCCCTGCGCGGAGTCGGGCTTGAGAAAATAGAGCAACATAAGAAACGCTGTTGTCAGCACAATCACAGAAACGGCATACACCCGGAGTCTCCCTTTTTCAAACGACCTGCCGGCAGAGACGTAACGTCCGGCAGCCACCACCGCACAACCGAGCAGAGCTGCAATCCATCCTGTCCTGCCCATCAACGCCGGCATCAGTCCGATGGCAAGAAACAAATTGCCGGAAGCCGCAAATCCCAGAAGCTGCAGCCACCCGAACACACATTCCACCAATCCGAAAACAATTGTCAGTTGAGCCATTTCATCACCCTTTCCTTGTTTACGACTTCATCACGCTCTGACCACCATACCAACAGTGCTCGTCCGACGATGAAGGGTTCGGGCACAAAACCCCAGTAACGTGAATCCTGGGAATCTCCCGAATTGTCTCCCGCCATGAAATAATAGTTCTCCTTAAAGCGGTAGCTACTCACCGGTTTCCCGCCAAGTGTCAGCACCCCGTCATTGTCCTTTAGCTTGTTTTTTGTTTCCCACTCCACCACCTTCCTGTAAGGGAGATAGTTGGCAGGAGTAAGACTTATCTCCTCCCCCTTGCGGGGAATGTAAAGCGGTCCGAGATCGCGGATTGTCCAATGCGTCACGGAATCTTTCCGGAAAGCCCTGAATCCCGGCAATGAATCTCGACTGACGGAATCAGGGGCATACACAGCCCTTGCCAGACGGCGGTCTCCGCCCCCTTCCGAAGGAATACCGTTTATGTAATAGTCGAAATCTTTGATTTCAAGCGTGTCACCCGGTGCTCCCACGCATCTTTTGGCGTAATACACCCTGTAATCCATGTCTATTTTGCGCCATCCTTCGCGAAAGGGAAAATTGAATACCAGTATGTCGCCTCGCTTGAATTTCCTGAAACGCGGCATACGGCGGATCTTTACATCCTTCCCCGACGCAGCCTCGAAGATGTCGAACAGACGCGCACCTGTGGTCACCTTGTCAACCAATATCTTGTCGCCAGGCTGAAGTGTCGGCAGCATCGACTCGGAAGGGATGTTGAAAGATGCGAAAAGAAACAGATGCCAGATGACAAACAGAAAAAAGCCGATGCTGGCGACGAACAACACGTTCTCCGCCCACTTCCCGGCTATCCGCCATCGGCGTTTCCATTTCTCATCCATCAGTCAAACTTATAAACTGCGCACCGTGCAATTAAACTTATGAACTTCAGCGTATCTCTTGCCAAAACCGAATATACATCCTACAAAGATAGCGAATTGAATTATAACATCCAAAATAAAAATCTCTCATTGCTACTTTTTGGCACATTATATATCCATAATTATCAGCTCTTTAAGAAATTAATATTTGTAAAAATCTCTCATTTCGATAACATGACATAACATCGGTCAATTTTTACGCCCTAAATTCCGGAATTCAGAAATTAAGAGCTTGTTTAAAAATAAAAGTGAGCCGCCCCAAATTTCACTTTTATTTTTAAACAAGCTCTTAGAAACTGTTTAAATTTAAACAGTTTCTTAATGTTACTAATGTTCTAATGTTAGAAAAAAAGGAGGTTCTGGTGTTCTGGAGATTGCAGATTTCACCGGATGGCTCGGCGACTTGGCAGGAGCCATGCGACCTTCCATAATTTGAATCAAACTTCGCACCATCGCGACTTGGCGTGCAAGTCATTGTGTATTTGGGCTTGAAGTCGAAGCGGTAATGCACCGGGAGCATCAGATTATTCAGGGAAGAGGCGAATTAGAAGCTCTTTCACAGATGATAGTGAAAGACTGCCAATCTCATATTGCCGGATTTCTTCAAACGTAGGATCCGAGGGTTTTATGAATCGTCTGCGAGTCTTACCGTCAATCGACGTTGAAAGCTGATAAATGCCTTTACTGTTTGTAGAGACAGAGATGTCCTTGAACATCCTCCCTTTACTGTCTACAAATTCAACACTACAGATCTGCGGCGCTACGTATCCGAAGTTGACTAAATTTCTATGCAATGTCTTATTTATGATATGACTCCAATTCGACGGCATGTCATACTTGGAAGCAAAATCTTGAAACTTAGCAATTGAATCGGCTACTTGCGAAATTATTTCCTCAGCATTGCGGATGCTGTTTTCTTTGGCTATATAAATCAGATCTTCTTTCGTAATATCATCTGTCTTACCATAGAGCGACAGGCAGTGTGTTGTTTCCGCATCCGTACCATACCTGTTGAATATGAATGTCAGATCGTATGCCGGCGATAATCTCCATCTACCTGTTCTGTCAAGCAGAAACGAGAAATTTTTATTGTGGTCATCCGTATTGTTTGCCATAACGTTGAACACAAGTCGACGAAATAATTGGGAAATCTCGGTTTCAGTGAGTTTGAGGCTACGACAGGTTGCAAATAAATCCTCATAAGAGTCGACATCAGGATTTATTGCCGCCAAAGTCTGCATATGAATTTTTTCTCCATTTTTTCTATCGAAACGTTTCGTCATGAAATGTTTTACTCCCTCAACGCTCATGAGTCTGCAATCCTCCATCTCGATGCCGGATGTTGTTGCCATATCGTAATATGCCATCTCTATTTCGGAAGAAGGAAGGACTTTGTCTTCGAACTTAAGGATGAAATAATCGAAACCATCAACTGTCTCAATCTGACCTGAACGGATCTCTCCCGTAGTAGGGTTTACTGCCAGAATTGCCTTCATTTGTCTGCCTCCCGCGGATGTGCCTACTGCGAGGATAGTGTGCAGTTTCAACTCATCCGAATAATCCATTATGGTGCTTTCACGTTGCTCCTGAATTTCAAGAGAGAGGTCATATAATGACTTGACATCAACTTCTTTCGGATGTATCAATTCCTCAGCCGCAGGTTCAAACTCCAGAGCACCCATGCTCCGTTTACCTATAAACATGAGTTTATAAAGTGGGGTGACTTTATGTTTTGGAATTCTATTCCGTTTAATCCATTTATCAAACACTTTGTTACCCCACGAATCCGGAAGAGAATCTGCGATAAAGGGTGGTAAATTCTGATAAATTCGTCGCGCATCTCCGAAGATGGGATTATTTACATTCCATTTATCCGCGGGATGCATCAATGGCGACACATCTGCACGATTACTATTTTTCGGATTAAAAACAAAATATGTAGTTTTTCTTACTTGATCCCAAACAAGACGCCCCAACTCTTCTCCCCATAGCTTTACTGTCAGTACGTTCATTTTTTCGGATGTCTTATGCGTTGTCTTTTCTTATTCTCTTTATACAGGTAAGGAGATTCGGGAAGATCCGGAATCAGCTGCTGCCAGTTGTGTTCAAGATCCAAAGCCTTGANGA
>NZ_CAJMXD010000189.1:0-5692 GCF_905219685.1 Barnesiella sp. CU968 | reverse complement strand
GAACAGTGTCGGGCAGTCGATAGTGTTGTGCCTCGGCATACAACCCATTGTCGCCAACTGTCCGCCGACATCGTTCTTGATCCTTCGCAGTTCTTCGGCATCATCGCTCCACGCCATGATGTTGCAGTGGCAGCGCACCGAGGTCAGACTGTAAGAATGTGCCTCGTTGAGATAGCGGTCAATCCACTCCTTGTTGATAGCGTTGCTACGGCTGTACTTTGACAGAGAGTTCATGTTGCGTGCCGTTTTCTCAAAACGGGCAAGGTTCTCATCGTGGTCGTCAATCAGCACATACTGGTTGTAGATGTGGTTGCACGGCAGAAGCAATCCGACGGGAGAGGCAAAACTCAACCTACAATCCGAGCGGTCAGTTGACAGACGCTCATATCGGTTGTCGGTGCTGACTTTGCCGGGCAGGTCGTCGGTGTCGGAAAGGGTGTGCAGACATAGCATCTTGTCGCCGATGCGCATCTCCTTTGCCGACAGGTCAATATCTTCAAGGCAGTTGACATCGCCCATAGATAGCGACATATACCTTTCGATTATGCCGGAGGTCGTTTCAGTGCCGACAATCTCATCGTCGGACAATCGGCGCAGCTTGATATAGCCGGTGTCGTTGATTATGCGCTCGAACTGTTCAACTGACTCCATGAATTTAACAACCATCTCATGATTGAGTTCCTTCGGAGTGATACGTCCTCGGCAGAGGGTTGAGAAATTGCTCTGCTGGCGCATACGCTCCTTTGTCGTCTTTGTCAGGAACAGGTAGCACTTGTGAGCCAAGTACGGACGCTCATTGAAATGGCGTTCAAACGAGCGGTCAAGAAAACTCAAATCGTCTTTTTGTAACTCCGGCTTATAGTTCTCAGCCATAAACCAGTCCTGCTTATGTACCACGGAGAAGTGCGGTAGCACCTTTATCGCCTTGCACCATGCGGCGTGCATGGCCTCATACTCCTGACTTGTGACCGTAAACAGTTCCGGGAGGCCCACCTCAAAGGCCACGGTTATATCCGCGTCCTTTGAGATGATGCAACCGTGTTCAACCGCCAACAACGGCAGTTTGCTTTCGAGGGTCGTTGCTTTAAGTGTATTCCTCATTTTCTTCCTTTAATTAAGCGGGTTATGCGCAGACGGTTGATTATGTATCGCGGATGATACTTTGACGCCGACAGTTTCATCAGTCCATGTTCGCCATACTTGGCGTTGAGATGAAATGTGAGCCAGACAAGGATTGATGTGGCGATGACACCGAAGCCTATGCAGAACCATTGCGATATTCCGACGATATNCATGATGACGAACACCACGAACATTGCAAGCAATCCGCCGGCGAAGATGAACAGATACTGGGCTTTCAATCCTTTGTACTCAACCGAGCGTCCGATACCCTTATTTATCTGATACTCGGACATTAGAGGAAGAATGAACGGAGAATGGTGGCGGCAACGATAAGGAAGATGCAAGCACCGAACCACGACGCGGCGGTCTTGCTGGTGTCGGGGTCGCCGCTCGACCACTTGGAGTAAACCTTGATGCCGCCGATAAGTCCGACCACCGCGCCGATGGCATACACCAGTTTGGTGCCGGGGTCGAAATACGAACTTACCATTGATGTGGCTTCGTTGATACCTGCCATGCCGTTTCCGGCAGCGAATGAGTTAGTTACTGTGGCTGCAATAAGCAGCAGAGTGAAAAGTTTTCTTTTAATCATGTTTTTGTTTCAGTTTTTGAAGCATAGGACAGCCCCAACCGCTCCGATTGGAGCAGCCCACACTTCGGGTTAAAAATTGGGTTGGATTTTGTCTTTGCAGACTTGGATTAGTGGTTGCCGACTATTTTTTCAGGAGGTCGGCGGGATTGAAATCGTCAATGTTCTTGGCGATCTCGATGGTTGTTTTCCGGCGTGTTATACTTACCGGCTTTTCGCCTGTCTTGTCGGCTATGTCCAGACGGCAGCTTTCCCTGCAACACCTCATCACGTTTTGCAGAATGTCCGCATCATCGGAAAAATGCTCCATGAAATTGGTGTCGGTCAGTGTTATCAGCACCCGTCCGGCTTTCGCCTTTTCTTCGGGAGTGGCGGCAGGGTTGGCGGCTGTTTCCATTGATTTCTCAATGTCGTCCAGTGTCGCGCCGCTTGCCGACGGAGGCGAAACGGTTTCAGGCTCAACGTCCTCTATCCGGACATCGGTAAAGGCGGCTTTCTCCTGTTCGCGTGTCATGCGGTTGTCCTTTGCCGGATTGTCAACGGCCTCGGCGTCGCGGGCAATTTCCTCTTGAGTGGGAGCGTCATCGGTGTTGGCAAACTCCACATCTTTGAGCCTGACATCGCCCTCAATGCGGTCGAGCAGCTGGATCACCCGGTCAAACCGCTGTTCAATTTCCTCAAACCGCTCGTCAAATTCCTCTATGCGGAATTTGCTCTTGCCAACGGTAGCCTGCGGTGTCGGGGGCTCTTTCGCTGTTTCAGCCTCGGTTGGTTGCGGTTGCTCAGGCGGCTTTGCCTGCGGTGGACTGGCTTTCTGATTATTGTCGCGCATCAGATAGAGAAGGAAGCCGACATTTGTCAGTGCAACGGTTCCCAGCAAAAAGATTGATACTCCTGTCATAGAGCCACCGTCTTTTCGCCCTCGAAGGACAGTTCGTTGATTACATCTCGGTTTTCCACCAGATGATTGATAAGGATATTGGTGACGTATGCCCCGATTGTCAGCCCCTCCACATCGTAGAGGGCAATCAGTTTGGACAGTTTGTTAACCAGTTCACGGGGAACGAATATCCCCTTGCGTGCGCCGACATTGGAAGGTGTGAGGTACTCATCGGCATACGCCTTTACCTTCTCTTTATCCGGGGTAAAAGTCGGCTCCACCCCGCAGACCTTGTTGCAAGTGCGAAGGTCACAGAATTTTGTTTTCTCCATATTTTCTCAGTTAGAATTTTGACGGGCATTTTTCGGCTATGCCCTGAATTAGCGGATAACATTGCTTGAAGTGTTCCGTAAGGACTGCATCGACATAAGCAGCCATGTTGAGTCTTACACCGAACATTGAGAATATATCCTTTATCATTTCCCGGTAATCCTCTCGCACGACTATCGGGTTGCCGTTACGATTGACCTGACCGAATGACACATTGCCGATGTAAGTCTTGACATAGTTGCCTTCTTCCTCGGTCATGTTCATTTCCGATACTTTCTTCAGAAGAAAATCGGAAGACTCTCCGATGCGTCTTTTGCGCCTTGTTTCAACCGGCTCTTTCTGTTTAGGCTTTTTCTCCGGTGCCGTAGCAGCGGCTGGTGCTACATCGGATGCCGTGTGATAAGTCGGAACGGCTGACTCCCGGACGGATTGGATAAAGCTGTCCGCATCAAAGTCGGTTACTTGTTTTCTTGCCATAACCTATACTTTTATGATATTACGGATTTCGGATACCAGTTCTTCAAGGTTCGAGCCTTTCAGCAGACGCTTGTCAGGCGGCAGCATGGTTGAGCGGAATAATCCGACATTTCCGGTTTCACGCCCGTCTTTCTCAAACTTGTTGCTTTTTACAAGTACGGTGTCGAGTGAGTCAAGTCCCATCTTCTCAATGTAGTCGTCAATAATCTCACATAAACGGGATTTCTCGCGGGTGTTGATTTTGTTCCAGACGAGGTGCATCTCCTTTACATTCGTCACTTGAGTAGTCATCATTTTGTTCTTCACATTGTTGGCGAATGAAATGGAACTTGCCATTTCTCCGGTTTCTGTCGTGATCGGAACAAACAGATAATCCATGTTTGCAATTAGATTCACGATGTCGTGGTCGTTGATTGTTCCGGTAATGTCGAAGAAGATGACCTGCGGTGTGTTCCCGGCTTTCAGGAAATTGTCTGTCACCGCTATTGCATCAGCTGGAGAGGTCAGCAAAATTTCATAAGGCTTTTGCTTGAACTGAGAGTAGAATTTGTGGCACACTCTTTTCAGATACGGGTTCTCCTTTGTAACCATAAGGTCATGTTCGCGGTAAACATTCAGCGAGTGTTGGGTGCTGTCACAGTCCACCGCCGCGACTTCGATGCCCTCAACGTAGTACAGGTAACTCGCTACGAGAGCAGTCAGAGTCGACTTGCCAACGCCACCTTTCTGAGTGGCGAAGGCGACATAAATTGGGTCGCTCATAATAAAATGGGGATTTGAGTTATTGAATAGTGCGGTGCAGTTTCACCATACGCCCGGCTTGATAACCATGTCCGGGTCTGAAAACTCCGTGATTGGAGTATGTATATTCGTACACAGGTAGATAAATACGTTCATATCCATACACATACACATTTATGTACGTATGTTTCTATCTATGTATCGCCATACCTACAAATGTATCTCCGTATGTACGTATGTATATATGTATATACAGATGTAAGTATGTAGATGCAGAGGTATAGATGTATATATGTGGATACGAATGTATGAATATATGAATGTCTGTATCTATGTAGATTTCATCATTCGGTATCGGCATTGGTATCTCAGCCTCTGTGCAAGTAAAACGATGATAGTACGCAAAAAGATTATTGATTACCAGCGATTTCCCACGGTTACACACCGATTACCCAATATTACCCAACTTTTGTTTTTTGAAAATCCGAAATGGCTTTTACGATTGTTATAGAGTCAAGGAAATGCAAAGGCGTACACACCTGATGCGACATCGTACCGCAACCATATATAGTAGGTGCTGACGATTAAAAAAGCGCCATTCATGTGGAGTAGTACACTATTAGTACACCTTTTCCTATAATATCCCACACATATCATTCCGATTATCAGTTCAGGATGTTCAAACGAACATTGCAAGGTATGTTTTACGCAGCACAAAATTGAATTTGCTGCATAAAACCCTTGCCATGTGCATGGAGCCAGCGGTTACTCCAAAGTCATAACCGCCAAGATAAAAACCTGCGGTTGGCAGTTTCCAACCACCACTAATTCCATCTTATTTATGAAACAAAACTTTAAGAAAGCCGGGCGTCACCCCAAGATTGACGCCACGGTGTTCCGCTGCTCGGTCAATTTCTCTGCGGCGGAGAAAGCCCGTTTGCTTGATATGCACGAGCAATCGGGAGTGGAATCATTGTCTGCGTTTATCAAAATGCAGTTGTTCGGCAAGCCATTCAAGGTGTTTATCGTTGATGAGAACACACGGATTTTCATTGACAAGCTATCGGCGTTCAATTCCCATTACCGCACTATCGGAGTAGAATATGACACCATGGTAAAGACACTCCGTGAGAATTTCACTGAAAAGAAAGCGATGGCTGCTCTCTACAAACTGGAGAAGATTACCATCGAGCTTGTGAAACTGAACCGTGAGATTGTCGCTCTCGCAAATAAATTCGACGAGCGATGGTTGCAAAAATCTCTTTAGGCAACTCCCTTTACGGAGCTTTGGTTTACAACGGCGAAAAGATAAACAAGGAGAAAGGCAGGTTGCTCGACACCAACAAAATCTTCAACGACGGAACAGGGACTGTCAACATACACCGTGCGTTTGAGGATTTCAAGCGGTGGATGCCTGCCAATTCCAAAGCCGAAAAGACGATGATGCACATATCGCTCAATCCGCACCCTGATGACCGGCTTTCTGATGTTGACTTTGCCCAACTTGCCCACGAGTATATGGAAAAGATAGGGTTCGGCGATATGCCTTATCT
>NZ_CAJMXD010000188.1:0-5714 GCF_905219685.1 Barnesiella sp. CU968 | reverse complement strand
GAATCGGGTGGTTCTGCGTTCCAGGACACTCAATAATGTGAGTTAATTTTGGAACATAGAACTGAACACCCTATTAATTTTACATGAATCTAACAAATTTATCTCAGTATTTGTTTCATAAAAATCTTTAGATAAAGCCGTTGTGCTATCAAGGTATTTGGAAACATGAGGTTCGAAGACACAGCGACAGGGGAGGCAAGAGGTATGGATGTGTGGGTGGAATAACAGAGCCGGATATCCGCATTTTGTGCGAGATACCCGGCTTTGTGATATATAATGGTTGTTCTTATTCCGCTGTCACTTCGGGAGGCAGAGCGGCAAGACGATAGTCGTGCTTCTTTATGAATTTGAGAATCTCGTCTCTTTCAGTGCTTGGGTCTACGTCTGTCTCGATTCTTTTCAAGGCATTGAATGGAGAAGTCTGGCTCTGGTAGATGTGGCGGTAACATTTGGCGATGTCATCGATAGTGGCTTCCGATTTCTTTCCTTTCCGCAGAATGTAGGCGTTTACACCATAATATTCTATCGGATTGTGAGCCATTATCGTGAACGGGGGCACATTGTTGTTCACACGGCAACCGCCTTTTATCAGCACCCATTCCGCAATATCACAATTTTCGTGTACGAGAGCGTTGGATGAGAGTATCGTGTAGTTGCCGATTTTGCATGCTCCCGCGATTTTTGCGGCATTCCCGATTACGACATAGTCACCGACTATCGAATCATGTCCGATATGGCTCTGTGCCATGATGAATGAGTTGTTGCCTATCCTGGTCGATTTCCCGGCATGTATGCTGCGGTTGATAATCACGTGCTCGCGGATACAGTTGTTGTCTCCGATTTCCACAAAAGAATCTTCACCTTTCCAACGGAAGTCCTGAGGGGCGGCGGAAATCACACAACCGTCGTAGAATCTGTTGTTTTTACCGATTCTTGCACCGGAGCGGATGCTTACGTGCGGACCGATCACACATCCCTCTCCGATTTCCACATTGTCATCAATATATGCGAATGCATTGATTGTGACGTTATCTCCAATTTTGGCGTTGGGATGAACAAACGCCAGAGGGCTGATCTGAAACATAGTATAAGTATTAGAGGTTAACGTTATTATCTTCCACCGCCGACTGCCTGATACAGACTTATAAGTGAAGCTACCTGTGTGTGCCAGCATGCGAGACTCGACAATTGTGCGCTCAGCAGACTCGAACGGGCAGTCAGCACCTCAAGATAGGTTGTTTTCTGATCCAAAGTTAATAATTCCTGTGTATATTCCACACTTTTTTCAAGATTATCTATCTGTTGGTCGAGGGCAACCTTCTTGTCTTCGATATTGGCGATTTGTGCGAGAGCGTCGCTTACATCCGCACTTGCGCTTAGAACAGTTTTCTCAAAGGCGTTCATTGCCTGTTTCTGCTGCGCTTTCGCAGCTTCAAGAGTAGCAATGTTCTGACCTCTGGAGAAAATCGGAGCCGCCAGTTGTCCGGCAAGCTGAATGAACCATTTGCCGGGATTTGTGATCATGCTGCCGAGCAGATTTGTGAATCCGCCTTGTGCCGATATTGAAAGTGTCGGATAAAACGCTGCACGTGCGCTGTTGGTCACATAATATGCGGCGGCGAGTCCTCTTTCTGCTGCGCGCACATCCGGACGCACGGCAAGATATGACATGGGGATGCCGCTTTTTACATTCACCGGCAGGGAGAAACTCAGGTCAGAGGTTACTTCCCATTCGCGGGGATATGTGCCGAGAAGAGTCGACAGCGTGTTGCTGGTGGCGGTTATGCTTTGTCTGATATCCGGTATCGACGCCATGATGCTCCAGTAATTCGCCGCACTCTGTACAACTGCCGCCTCATTGACGTATGCCGCCTCTTTCATCGCCTTCATGGATTCTACCTGATCTTTCCAGATGACGGATGTTCTCTCTGTGAGGTCAAGCTGTTGTTTGAGCAGCACAAGTGCATAATATGTGTTGGCGACGCCGCAGATTATCTGGGAGCGCACAGCCTGTTCGTAATCCTCCATCTGCTCTACGGTGACTTTGGCACCTCTTTTTCTGTTGAGAATCTTACCGAAGACATCGATTTCCCAGTTTGCGGCGAGTGGAATGGAATAGCTCCAGTTCATGTGACTTCCGCCGTAACTTGCACTGCCGCCGTTGGGATTTAGTGCCAGAGATGGGAAGTAGCTCAGTTTCGCACCCTTGAGCTGCGCCTGAGCAATCTCTACATTATGACGGGCATCGTCAAGATCATGGTTGTTGGCAAGAGCCTGTCGTATATAGCCTTGCAGAATCGGATCCGTGAATACTTTTTCCCATCCCAGATATTCGAGCGATGTGGAATCAACTGGTTGCTCAGTAGCTTTGCGGTAATCTTCGACAAATGCATTCTCATCTGCCGGAAGTTCGTATTTCCGGTAGATGTGACAGCTGCTCATCGCAACTGCCAGCACTACCGTCAATGTATATTTAATCAATCTGTTCATTATTGTCTTATTCTCTTGTTATACTGTATTGCTCGATTTCGGATGTGATTCCGGTGTTGTCTTTGTCTTTCCATTTCGGAGGTGTGATCTTCTCCTGAATCAGCTGGAATGCCACGAACATCGCCGGCACTACAAGAACCTGAAGAATCATGCCTATGAGCATACCTCCGATGGCACCTGTGCCAAGTGCGTTATATCCGTTTGCACCGGCACCAGTCGCAAACATAAGAGGCAAGAGACCTATAATCATAGCCAGTGATGTCATAAGGATAGGACGCAGACGAGCTGTGGCTCCCTGAATAGCCGACTGGACTACGCTGAGTCCGGTTCGTCTTCTTTCGAGCGCGAACTCGACAATAAGAATGGCATTCTTGGCAAGAAGACCGATAAGCATAATCAACGCGATCTGCAGATATATGTTGTTGTCAATGCCCATAAACCGTGCGAAGACAAATGTTCCCATAAGACCGAACGGCACAGAAAGAATAACCACCCACGGAATGATGTAACTTTCATACTGCGCGGAAAGGAGAAGATATACGAAAAGAAGCACGAGAGCGAATACGTATGCTGTCTGACCGCTGCCTCCTTTTGCCTCTTCGCGAGTCATACCCGAATAGTCGTATCCGAAGCCGATCGGAAGCATTTCCTCACCGACCTCCTCGATAGCCTTGATTGCGTCACCGGAAGAGAATCCCGGCGCCGGTTGTCCTGTTACGGCTATTGATGTGAACATATTGAATCGGTTGATGATGTCAGGACCATATACACGCTTGAGCGAGACAAAGTTGTCGATCGGCGCCATGGTCGCTCCATTACGGACTTTGATACGCTTCAGAGTCTCGGGGGAGACACGTGCCTCCGGACTTGCCTGCATCATGACGCGATACAGTTTGCCGAACTTATTGAAATTGGATACGTACATACCGCCGTAGTAGCCCTGAAGAGCACTCAGAATCTGGTTCTGAGTCAAGCCTGCCTGTTTGATCTTGGCGACATCCAGCTCAACAAGATACTGGGGGAATGTGGGGTTGAAGGTTGAATATGCCATCTGAATCTCCGGGCGGGCGTTGAGAGCGGCGATATACCTCTGGTAAACCTGGAAGAAGTTGTTGAGGTCTCCTCCTGTCTTGTCCTGAAGCTTGATCTCAAAGCCGCTTGTCGCCGAATATCCCGGAATCATAGGGGGGGTAAAGAACATGATACGTCCGTCTTTGATCTGAGAGCATTTCTGATACAACTGACCGAGCACGGCATTGGCGCTCTCGGTTTTTTCATCTCGCTCATCCCAAGGGCGAAGCTTGATGATGAAAGAACCGTATGTGTTGCCTTGTCCGCCGATGAAGCTGAATCCGGTAATCGCGTTGCGCACCTGTATTGCCGGAATCGTTCCACAGATGCTGTCGACCTGATCCATGATGGATTTGGTCTTTTCCAATGCAGTTGCCGGAGGCATGTCTACAACACCCATGATTGTGCCGGTATCTTCTTGCGGCACCATGGAGGTGGCTGTTGTGCTCATCAACCATACAAGCACGGCTATTGATATTGCAACAATTGAGAATCCGGTAATTTTGTGTCTGATAAACCAGCCTGATGCAGTATTATAGACTTTGAGAAGTTTATTGAACCCCTTGTTGAAGAAGTCAATGAATTCTCTTGAGAAAAGACCGATGAGCGCTATGATGCCCACTACTACAGCTATCACGCCTTTCATTATGTTCTCAAAGTCAAACCAGCCCATCATAAGGAGAGCGATTGATGCGGTAATGAAGACAAGAGTGATGACGGGAGGAAGTTTCAGGCGGAAACGTTTCTTATATGTTTCTTTCATAACTTCACCGGCTGCCGAATATGCGTCTTTAATTCTCTCCTTAAGCGGTTTTTCATCCTCTTTCTTATGCGGCTTGAGGAAGAGCGCACAGAGAGCGGGAGAAAGGGTAAGCGCGTTGATTGCCGAAAGACCGATTGACATAGCCATTGTTAGACCGAACTGGCGATAGAACACACCAGAGGTCCCACCCATGAATGATACAGGAATGAACACAAGCATCATGACAAGGGTAATCGAGACAAGTGCCCCTGCAATCTCATTCATAGCATCAATGGCGGCGCGTTTCGAGNAACTATATCCCTCGTCGAGTTTTGCATGCACCGCCTCCACTACGACTATGGCGTCATCGACCACGATTGCGATCGCGAGCACGAGTGCGGAAAGGGTAAGCAGGTTGACGGAAAATCCGAATATATACATCAGGAAGAATGTACCAATCAATGCTACAGGGATCGCGATAATCGGTATAAGAGTCGATCGGAAATCCTGAAGGAATATGAACACAACAAGGAACACGAGAACGAAAGCCTCGATGAGCGTTTTGACAACCTCATGTATTGATGCGAACAAGAAGTCGTTGACGCTCATTGTAGTAATGATCTTCACGCCTTCAGGTGCCTCTTTCTGGAATTTCGCAAGTTCTGTCTGTATGTCTTTCACAACCTGGGTGGCGTTTGATCCGGCAGACTGATACACAATTGCCGAGCAGCCGATATGACCGTTGGTCGTGGATTTGAATCCATATGAAAGACGACCCAGTTCGACGTCTGCGACATCCTTGAGTCTAAGAATCTCTCCGTCGTTGGTCGCACGTACGATAATGTCGCCGAACTCAGTCTCGTCCTGCAGTCGCCCTTTGTAGCGCATCACGTATTGGAAGCTCTGATTGCCGTTTTCTCCGAATTGTCCCGGAGCAGCCTCGATATTCTGCTCGGCAAGCGCAGCTGAAATNTCCGACGGCATCAGACCGTATTGAGCCATGACATCGGGTTTGAGCCATATGCGCATACTGTAGTCGGCACCCATAACCATGGCGTCTCCCACACCGGAAACTCGTTTGATTACCGGAATTATGTTTATTGCCATGTAGTTTTCGATAAACTCCTCAGAGTATTTGCCATCGGTGTCATACACGTTAAACACCATAAGCATGGAACTCTGGCGTTTCTGGGTAATCACACCTACCTGGTTTACCTCTGCCGGCAGGAAGCTTGCGGCTTTTGCCACGCGGTTCTGCACATCAACGGCAGCCATGTCGGGATCCATACCAGGTTTGAAATATACCTGAATTGTTGCAGAACCGTTGTTGGCAGCTGAAGAGAACATATAATCCATGTTCTCCGCTCCGTTTATCTGCTCTTCAAGAGTCGCGATGACAGAGTTGAGCACA
>NZ_CAJMXD010000187.1:0-5719 GCF_905219685.1 Barnesiella sp. CU968 | reverse complement strand
GAACAGGGGAGACAGCATATTCGCAAAGTATGGGAGGAAGGAGGAGAAATAGTCAAAAAGAGTTTCTTTTAACGGAGCTGTGAGAAAGGCATCAAGTTTTTCTGTTATGTCAAACATGGATATCACGGCGAGAATGAGGATAGTTGCCATGAAGTATGTTCCCAGAAACTTCTTAAGTATGAATATGTCAAGCACCTTCAGCCTTAGGACTGAAGCTGTTTTGGACCATATTTTGCTGCCTTTGGATATTTTCATGTGAGATGCGTCAGAATCAAAGGCGTCTTGTCACCCTTTCAATCATTTCCTTTTTCCAGGAGGCGAAATCTCCGGCAACGATGTGTTTTCTGGCTTCTTTTACGAGGTGGAGATAAAATGCCAGATTATGAACCGATGCAATCTGCATTGCCAGCAACTCCTGACTTACAAACAAGTGTCTTACGTATGCCCTTGAATATTCGTGGTCAACCCAGGCTGTTCCGTCGGGATCCAGCTCTGAAAAGTCATCAGCCCATTTTTTGTTGCGCATGTTCATGATGCCGTTGGATGTGAAGAGCATGCCGTTTCTGCCGTTTCGTGTCGGCATTACACAGTCCATCATATCCACACCTCTGTCGATAGCCTCAAGAATGTTGGCAGGAGTTCCGACACCCATCAGATATCTCGGGCGATCTGAAGGCAGGATATCGTTTACCACTTCGATCATCTCATACATCTTTTCTGTCGGTTCACCTACAGCAAGACCGCCAATGGCATTACCGTCGGCACCGAGATCAGAGACAAACCTTGCGGATTCTTTGCGCAGTTCCGGATAGACGCATCCCTGCACTATGGGGAAATATGCCTGTGAGTAGCCGTATAAACCTTCTGTTTCCTGATAGCGTTGCCATCCTCTTTTAAGCCAGCGGTGTGTGAGGTCAAGCGATTTTCTCGCGTAGCTGAAATCAGAAGTGCCGGGTGGACACTCGTCAAGAGCCATCATTATGTCCGATCCGATTGTACGTTGGATATCAACCACTCCTTCAGGCGTGAAAAGATACTTGCTGCCGTCGATGTGACTGCGGAAATAAGCTCCTTCTTCCTTCAGTTTGCGGTTTGATGACAAAGAAAACACCTGAAACCCACCCGAATCTGTAAGAATCGGGTGGTTCCAGGAGTTGAATTTGTGAAGTCCGCCGGCTCCGCGTATCACATCGAGACCCGGTCGGAGGTATAAGTGGTATGTGTTGCCAAGAATGATTTTGGCATCTATGTCTTCGCGAAGTTCGCGCATATGCACCCCTTTTACACTTCCTACGGTGCCGACAGGCATGAATATAGGAGTCGGAATCACACCGTGGTCTGTTGTTATTTCACCGGCGCGAGCCGATGAGAAGGGGGTTGTGGCGTCAATTTTGAATTTCATGATGCAAAATTAGTTCAAACGCCACAAATAACCAAATCAATCGTCGAGTTTATGGATAACGAGACCCGAGCGCAGTTTTGGTTCGAACCAGGTTGTCTTCGGAGGCATTATGTTTCCGGTATCGGCAATGTTAATCAATTGATCCATGGTTACTGGATACAATGCGAGAGCCATTGCCATTTCACCGCTGTCGACGCGGCGTTTGAGTTCTCCAAGTCCTCGGATACCCCCTACGAAATCGATGCGTTTGTCGCTACGGAGATCCGTTATATTGAGTATGTCACGCAAGATCAGGTCGCTGGATACCGTTACGTCAAGCACACCGATAGGATCTGAATCATTAAATGTTCCCGCCTTGGCTGTTAATGAATGCCATTTGCCATCGAGATAAAGTGAGAAATTATGGAGAGCAGAAGGTGTGTAGATTTCGGTTCCTTTGTCTTCAACAATGAAATTCTCGGAGAGCTTGTCAAGAAACTCGGCTGGTGTCAAACCATTGAGATCCTTTACGACCCTGTTGTAGTCGATTATGTTGAGATGGGATGCCGGGAATGCAACTGCCATGAAATAATTGTATTCCTCTTCTCCTGTATGATTTGGATTGGCTGCAGCCTTTTCGGCACCTACGAGAGCCGCGGCAGCAGATCTGTGATGCCCGTCAGCTATATAGAGGTTAGGAATTTTTTCAAATTCTTCAGTTATTGTCTTTATGGTTTCAGGACATTCGATGACCCAAAGGGTGTGCCCGAAACTGTCCGGAGCCACGAAGTCATATTCAGGAGTGCCGGCGGTGACTTCTCTTATTATATTCTCAAGTACGGTATTGTCGGGGAAGGCGAAGAATACAGGCTCGATATTGGCATTGTTGCACCTCACATGTTTCATGCGGTCTTCTTCCTTGTCGCGTCTTGTGAGCTCATGTTTCTTGATGCGTCCTTCCATATAGTCCGGCACCCATGCGCCGACTACAAATCCGTACTGCGTGCGACCATTCATTGTCTGGGCATAGATATAATAATTCTCTTTGTCGTCTTGCACCAGCCATCCGTTTTCCTGAAATTTACGGAAGTTTTCCACCGCTTTGTCATATACGGCAGGATCATGCTCGTCAAATCCGGGTTCAAAATCGATTTCAGGTTTGATGATGTGGTAAAGGCTTTTTTCGTTGCCTTCCGCTTCTTTGCGGGCTTCCTCGCTGTTTAGAACATCGTATGGGCGGGATGCCACTTCTTCAACAAATTGTCTGGGAGGGCGGACTCCCTTGAATGGTTTTATTCTTGCCATGGTATTAAAGGTTATTAGGTTATTATAATTATNTTTTCTTTCGTTTTCTTGAGCAAGCGGAGCAGATGCCGTAGATGTTGGTGGTAGATGATGTCGGGTGGAATCCTCTGAATTTCAATGTCGAGAGGTATTCTCCAACCTTTTCATCATGCACTTCCTTCACCGCACCGCATTTGAGACATATCAGATGCAGGTGCCTGTCGTCTGCAAGTTCATAGACTGCCTGAGTCTCGTTGAGATAGTGCTTTCTTAGAATATTACATTCGCAGAGAAGCTCTACCGTATTATAGACAGTTGACCGTGACACATGATAGTCTGCCTCGATGTTTTTATACAGCTCATCAATATCGAAATGAACCTTCTGCTCAAGCGTTTTGTCAAGAATTGCAAACCGCTCGGGGGTCTGTCTCATTTTTTTCGATTTTATATAGACTGCAAATGTCTCTTTAAGATGGTCGCGAAGCGACTGGTCAACATGTTTCTTTTTCATTACGGATGCAAATATAATGAGAGGTATTCAAAAAAACAAGAGGGTTGAGAAACTTTTATTTTTTAATATCTTCTGATTTTTTCGAACCAATGTTTCAGAAATGATGTTTAATAGTCATACGTAAGTAAAGTTTCGGTTTTGAGCATTTACTTATCTGATACATTCATTAACTAATATAAACAACAGGCTATGAAAAAGTACAGATGTGAAGTTTGTGACTGGGTCTATGACCCCGCAGTTGGTGATCCGGATGGAGGAATTGCTCCGGGCACTGCATTCGAGGATATTCCGGAAGATTGGGTATGTCCAGTTTGTGGTGTGGGGAAAGATGAATTTGTCGTGGAAGAATAATTATATTTGTTTACAGAAGATTGGGGCGGTGGCAGATGTCACCGCCCTAATCTTTATGCGCGTATTTGTATGCTTAGAAACATCTTTTTCANTAATTGAGTAAAATTTAATATCTTTGCAATAAATAATTAAAACAGGTCAGTCTCCTGTTGATACCATAGAGAACACGACAATGAGATTTTATAAAAGCATAGGTTCGCGCTATCTGGTGATTCTGGCTCACTTGGGTGCGCTTATTACGGTGACTTTCTGGGCCACTTCGTTTCTGAGTACAAAAGTGCTAATGGAACGCGGTGGTTTTACTCCTGTCGAAATGTATGTCTACAGATTCGCTGTGGCTTATTTTTTGCTTCTTTGCCTGACGTTCCGGCATATAAAGAGCTGTTCGTGGAAAGATGAATTCACACTTTTTTTAAGCGGTATATGTGCCGGTTCACTTTATTTCATCACCGAGAATTATGCCTTGAGGCTTACGACTGCCGGAAATGTCTCTCTTCTTGCTTCGATTTCACCGCTTTTTACTACATTTCTCATGGCTCTGGTTTTCAAACAGAAAATACAAACCGGCGTTCTCATCGGATCGGGAGTGGCGATTGCCGGTGTCGCATGCATAATTTTAAGTAACGGTGGAGGTCTTGAGTTTCGTCCGGAAGGTGATTTGCTTGCGTTGGCAGCCGCTTTGTGCTGGGCTATATATACAATTGCCGTCAGGCGTGTCATACCGCTCTATACATCCCTTTTCATAACACGTAAATTGTTTTTTTATGGAGTGGTAACAGCTTTGCCTCTGTTGTTGGTACAGAATGAGCCGTATCATATCCATTTGCTTTTCGATCTGAGACAGCCGGAATATCTTGTCAATTTCCTTTTCCTTGTTCTGATGTGTTCGATATGTTCGTATCTCATATGGAATGAGACGATGAAAAAGCTTGGATCTGTAACAGCCAACAATTATCTGTATCTTCAACCGCCGATAACAATGGTTGCCGGGTATTTTTTTCTTGGGGAGAAGATATTCATGCTCGGATATATAGGGTGTGCGCTTGTGATAGCAGGGTTGATCATATCAGACAAATGGAAAGGTTCAATATGGTTCAGAAAGAAGTAAATTCCTGTCGCAATCGGTCTCGCTCACGAGTTTCTGAACTCCTTTGGTGACATGCCTGTTAATTTTTTGAAATATTTTCCAAAGAATGATTGCGACGGAAAGTTTAATTCATCCGAAATTTGCTGGATGTTCAGGTTTGATGATTTCAAGAGCACTTTTGCCTCAAGGATAACAAAACGTTCTATCCATTCCACTGCAGTGTAGCCTGTCTGGCTTTTTAAAGTGCGAGACAGGTGTTTGGGGGTCACTTCAAGTTTTTGTGCATAAAAATCGAGGAATCGCTGGTGTTTGAAATTCTGTTGCGCCAATATTAGGAACTGGTCTGTCATGCGTCCCTGATTGCTCATGACTTCATCTTTGTATGAATCAAACCATTTGTAGACTGTCTTGAATATGAAAGATGTTAGTTCAAAAAGAAATGCCTGGGATCTGTAAGGATTTTCCTTGTCGTTGATTATTCCCTTGCATTCGATGAAGAATCGGTCAATTGCCTGTAGCGATTCCTGTGGCACGGGAGCCACGGAGTGTCGTGAGATTATGGTGTAAAGAGGGATATTGCTCATAAACAGAAACAGGTTGTCTCTGAATCGTTTCGACATTACAAGTATTGATGCCTTGAAATCAGCGCTCATATATTTTGGTTGCAGAATCTGTGAGTTCTCAACTCTTACAAAAGCTGGAGCCTTTATGTCGTGGTTGATTAGATTCAAGTCTGCCACGCACTCTCCCTTTTTTACAAATATCCAGGTCGCCGCCGAGAATTTTACAGGTTCTCTGATACCGGTCAATACCTCGGCTCCTATATTTTCATGAATCCAGAAATCCTGATCAAGGATTGCCGGCACATTCTCTGGGAGATTGAGATTATAGTTGAAATCGTATTTCATAAAGGAAAGTGTTGGTTTTCAAATGAAAAACGGTTGTGAGCGGCTGTGTCTGAAGTCAGGCTCAGTCTGCAAATTTAATGATAATCCGTCATATTTCCAAATAGGATTTTTTTTGACAGATTACTTAGAGCTTGTTTAAAAATAAACGTGAAATTTGGGGCGGCTCACTTCCGGATAAAATCCATTTAAGGCAAAGG